>NZ_PXNU01000010.1:0-31829 GCF_041300735.1 Phaeobacter sp. SYSU ZJ3003
AGAAGCAGCATGGCCAAGCAACTCGACTATCATACACTGCGCGAAATCTTTTCGCGTTTTCAGGCCGCCGAGCCGGAACCCAAAGGCGAACTGGATCACGTCAACGCCTATACGCTGGTGGTGGCCGTCGCCCTGTCGGCGCAGGCGACGGATGCAGGCGTCAACAAGGCAACGCGTGAGCTGTTCAAGATCGCCGATACGCCGCAAAAGATGCTCGACCTCGGCGAAGAGGGGCTGATCGAACATATCAAGACGATCGGCCTTTACCGCAACAAGGCCAAGAACGTCATAAAGATGGCCCGGATCCTGGTCGATGACTACGACGGCGAGGTGCCCAATTCCCGCGCCGCACTGCAATCCCTGCCCGGTGTCGGCCGCAAGACCGCCAATGTGGTTTTGAACATGTGGTGGCATTACCCGGCGCAAGCAGTGGATACGCATATCTTTCGGGTCGGCAACCGCTCGGGCATCTGCCCGGGCAAGGATGTGGACGCGGTCGAACGCGCCATCGAAGACAATATTCCGGTCGATTTCCAGCAGCATGCCCATCACTGGCTGATCCTGCACGGCCGCTATCACTGCAAGGCACGCAAGCCGATGTGCGGCACCTGCATCATCCGCGACCTGTGCCAATATGAGGACAAAAATCTATGAAGACCTACAAGATTGTCGGCATCGGCAATGCCGTCGTCGATGTGATCAGCCAATGCGATGACAGCTTTCTCGATCACATGGGGATCGAGAAAGGCATCATGCAGTTGATCGAACGGGATCGCGGCGAAGTGCTTTATGGTGCGATGGAAGGCCGCGTGCAAACCCCCGGTGGCTCGGTCGCCAATACCATTGCCGGTGCAGGTGCGCTTGGCATCGATGCGGCCTTTATCGGGCGCGTGCATGACGATGCTCTGGGGCGGTTCTACGCCGACGCGATGAACGAAGATGGCGTCGATTTCGTCAACCCGCCGGTCCCGGGGGGCGAGCTGCCGACATCGCGCTCGATGATCTTCGTCTCCCCGGACGGTGAGCGGTCGATGAACACCTATCTTGGCATCTCCTCCGAACTCAGCTCTGCAGATGTGCCGAACGAGGTGGCCGGGCAGACCCAGATCATGTTCCTTGAGGGCTATCTCTTTGACAAGGACAAGGGCAAGACCGCCTTCATGGAAGCTGCGCGCGATTGCCGCAAAGGCGGCGGCAAGCCCGGCATCGCGATTTCCGATCCTTTCTGCGTCGAACGCCACCGCGCCGACTTCCTTTCGCTTATCGAGAATGAACTGGAATTCGTGATCGGCAACGAAGCCGAAATCCGCTCGCTGTTTGAAACCGAAGATCTGGAGGAGGCCCTGGCCAAGACCGCCGCAATCTGTCCGCTGGTGGTTTGCACCCGCTCCGGCGACGGGGTTTCGGTGATTGCGGGCGAGACCCGCATCGATGTTCCGGTCACCAAGGTCGTGCCCGTCGATGCTACCGGTGCTGGCGATCAGTTCGCGGCCGGGTTCCTCTTCGGTCTGGCAACGGGCCGCGATCTGGAGACCTGCGCCAAGATCGGCAACATCTGCGCCGCCGAGGTGATCAGCCATATCGGCCCGCGTCCTGAAAAGGACATGCGCGCGGTGCTGCAGGCCGAAGGGCTGCTCTAAGTCACAGAGCCAAATCCGTGGGCGGGAAAACTCCCGCCCATCGAATATGCCCCAAGGGGCACTCCCTTTCGTCGGGCGTAGAACGCAAGGGCATTAGCCCGCGCAGGGCCTCAATCGCTTCCAGCCGAGATCAATGCCTTGGACAGCAAGCCTTTGAACTGGTCCAGCTCCTCTGCCTTTAGCCCTTTAAGCAGCCCCGACTGGGTGGCCACATGCGCCTCCAGGGCCTCGTCGATCAGCGCGCCGCCCTTTTCGGTTAAGGCAATCAGGAAACTACGGCTGTCCGCCGGGTTCACCTTGCGGCGCACCAGCCCGTCTGCCTCCAGCCGGTCAATCCGATTGGTCATCGTGCCCGAAGCCACCATCGTCGCCTTCAAGAGATCCCCCGGAGACAATTCATATGGCGCGCCCGCCCGGCGCAGCGTCGCCAGCACGTCGAATTTGGCGGCGTTGAGACCAAAACGTTGAAACGTCTTCTGCATCTCTGCCTGATAGGCAAGATAAAGGCGCCCCACCCGGCCGATTATTCCCATGGCGGACACATCAAGGTCCGGCCGCTCCCGTTCCCATTGCTGGGTGACAAAATCCACATGATCCATCTTTCCTGTTTTGCGGAGAGACGTCTTGACGTCAAGATTAAATATTGTTACTTCGATGTCGAGATAATTTTGGAGAAGACCCCATGCTGTCCCGCGACCTCTTTCTGACCGCGCTGGCCCCTGCCATTTGGGGCAGCAGCTATATCGTGACGACCAACCTCTTGCCCGGTCATTCACCCTTTGTCGTGGCGCTACTGCGCGCCTTGCCGGCGGGGCTGTTGCTGCTCCTCTTCGTGCGCAGGCTGCCACCGCTCAACTGGGTGCCAAAGCTCATGGTGCTTGGCGCGCTGAATTTCTCTCTGTTCTGGAGCTTCCTGTTTCTCTCCGCCTACCGCCTGCCCGGCGGGGTGGCTGCGACCCTGGGCGCGATACAGCCGCTGGTCGTGGTCTTACTGTCGGCGCTGGTTCTGCAATCGCCCATCAGGCCTGCGTCGCTCCTGGCGGCGGCGCTCAGCATCGCAGGGGTTGCCCTGCTGGTGCTGACGCCCGCGGCAAAGCTGGACATGATCGGAGTTCTGGCAGGCCTTGCTGGCGCCCTGTCTATGGCGGCTGGGGTTGTGCTGACCCGCAAATGGCAGCCGCCGGTGCCGCCACTGACCTTTACCGCCTGGCAGCTGACTGCAGGGGGTATCCTGCTGATGCCCGTCACGCTCTGGGCAGTGCCCGAGATGCCGGTCTTCACCGCAGAGAACATCCTGGGCCTTGCCTATATGAGCCTGATCGGCGGCGCGCTGACCTATATTCTGTGGTTCCGGGGTTTGTCGCGCATCGAACCCTCAGCCGTATCGCTTCTGGGGGTACTCAGCCCGCTGACGGCTGTCATCCTGGGCTGGCTCTGGATGCAGGAAACCCTCAGCATCTACCAGCTGACCGGCGCCATCTTTGCCCTGTTCAGCGTCTGGCTGGGTCAGGCTGCAGCCAAACCGGCACGCCCGCGCCCCGCGCCTGCGGAGTGACCCCGTCTGCTACTGCGGCGCCAGAGGCACACAGGCCTTGCCGCGGTGGCAGTCCAGCACCTGCTTGCGAAAGCTGTGCACATCGCCGCCAAAGGCAAAGCTGCCGCAGGGATCGAAACGGACGATCAGGTCCCTGCCCCGCTGTTCGGCAAAAATCAGGTACTCGACACCGGATTTGGCCTTGCCGCACCACGGCCCCATGCATTGCACCTCGATCACCACATCGGCGCGCACGGCTTGATCGAAATCCCGTGCCCCCAGAAGGTCCCCGTTGAAACTTCCGCGAAACTGGGTGACCGGCGGGGTTGCATTGGGGTTTCCGGCAGGCGGTCGTGGCAGGCGGCGTTCGTCAAAAGACAGGCGCCCCTGCAGGATTGCGTAGGAGCGGTTGGAATTCGCCGCCGCAAGATAGGCGTCCGGAACGCCCCAGGGCACACAGCTGAGCGCGGAAGCAGAGGTGGCAGCGCCGAGCGCCACACAGGATACAAACAACGACGCCGCCCGGCGAACCAGCTTGGGAAGTCGTACCATTCTATAAGTACCTTTCGAATTCCTCGACCACCCGCGCATAGACCTCGCGCTTGAAGGGGACGATCTTCTCCACCAGATGCTCTACCGGCTGCCAGCACCAGGCGGAAAATTCCGGATGTTCGGTGTCGATTCTGACCTGATCGTCACTGCCCAGAAACCGCATCAGGTACCATTTCTGCTCTTGTCCGCGATAACGCCCACCCCAAAAGCTGGGCACCACGTCATGTGGCAGATCATAGGGCAGCCAGCCTTCCGATTCGGCGATGATCTCGACCAGAGACGGCAGAACGCCGGTTTCTTCCTCCAGCTCCCGCAGGGCCGCGGTGCGCGGGTCCTCACCCTCGTCGATCCCGCCCTGCGGCATCTGCCAGGCATCCTTGTAGCGGTCTGCGCGCTGTCCGACAAAGACCGCCCCGTCGCTGTTTATCATCATAACGCCGACGTTGCGGCGATAGGGCAGCTTGGCGATGTCTTCCGGTGTCATAGGCATTCCCTGGGTCTGTTCCCGGCGATTAGACCTGCTGCCGCCGGGGCACGCAAGGGGGTGACGCCGCGTTGACAGGTGACAAACGCCCGCCGTGGCGCGATCCTGCCCGGCAAACGATAGGGAGAGTGTCATGACTGCGTACCCAAACCTTCTGGCGCCGCTGGATCTTGGCTTTACCACGCTGAAAAACCGCGTGCTGATGGGGTCCATGCATACGGGCCTTGAGGAGACCCGCGACTGGAACCGGGTGGCGGAATTCTACGCCGAACGCGCAAGGGGCGGCGTTGCCCTGATGGTGACCGGCGGCATCGGCCCCAACCTCGAAGGCTCGGTCCTGCCCGGGGCCGCGATGATGACCACCGAAGAGGACGTGAAGAACCACAGCATTGTCACGGACCGCGTGCACACGGCAGGCGGCAAGATCGCCATGCAAATCCTGCACGCCGGGCGCTATGCCTATGGGCCAAAATGCGTGGCGCCCAGCGCCATCAAATCGCCGATCTCCCCCTTCCCGCCGACCGAGCTGGACGAGGACGGGATCGAGAAACAGGTCTCGGACATCGTGAATGCAGCCCGGCTGGCAAAAGAGGCTGGCTATGACGGGGTCGAGATCATGGGCTCCGAAGGGTATTTCCTGAACCAGTTCCTGGTCACCCATACCAACAAACGCACCGACCGCTGGGGCGGGTCTTATGAAAACCGCATGCGCCTGCCGATCGAGGTGGTGCGCCGCACCCGCGCGGCGGTCGGCAGTGATTTCATCATCATCTATCGCCTGTCGATGATCGATCTGGTGCCCGATGGCTCGACCCATGATGAAGTGGTGCAGCTGGCGCAGGAGATTGAGCAGGCAGGCGCTACAATCATCAACACTGGCATCGGCTGGCACGAGGCGCGCATCCCAACCATCGCCACATCGGTGCCGCGCGCGGCCTTTGCCTGGGTCACCAAGAAACTGATGGGCAAGGTCTCGATCCCCGTCGTCACCTCGAACCGGATCAACACGCCCGAGGTGGCCGAGGATGTTTTGGAAACCGGCTGCGCCGACATGGTGTCGATGGCCCGCCCGCTGCTTGCGGATGCGCATTTCGTGTCCAAGGCCGAAGCCGGGCAAGCCGACCATATCGCACCCTGCATCGCCTGCAACCAGGCCTGTCTGGATCACACGTTCGGGGGCAAGCTGACCTCCTGCCTGGTGAACCCGCAGGCCTGCCACGAGACCGAACTGGTGATCGAAAAGGCCGCTACGCCCAAAACTGTCGCCATCGTGGGCGCTGGTCCTGCGGGCCTCTCTACCGCCCTAACCGCTGCTGAGCGCGGACACAAGGTGACGCTGTTTGACAAGGCGGATGAAATCGGCGGCCAGCTCAACATGGCCAAGCAGGTGCCCGGTAAGGAAGAATTCTGGGGACTGGTAGACTGGTACCGCAGCATGGTGGCCGATGCGGACATCACGCTGGAACTGGGCCGCGAGGCCCAAGCCGAGGATCTGACCGGATTTGACGAGGTGGTGATCGCAACCGGCGTCATCCCGCGCGATCCGGGTATTCCCGGGCAGGACCGCGACAACGTGCTGACCTATATCGATGTGCTGCGGGGCAAGGCCCCGGTGGGCGAGCGCGTCGCAGTGATCGGCGCGGGCGGCATCGGTTTTGACGTCTCCGAATACCTGCTGCACGAAGGTACCAGCCCGACCGAGAGCCTGCCGCTCTGGATGAAGGAATGGGGCGTCACCGATCCGGCCGAACACCGCTCCGGCCTTGCCCCCGAAGGGCCGCAGCCCGAGGCACCGGCCCGCCACGTCACCCTGCTGCAGCGCAAAGCGGAGCGTCACGGCAAAAGGCTCGGCAAGACCACCGGCTGGATCCACCGCGCTGCGCTGAAGATGAAGGAGGTCGAATTCGTCGGCGGCGTGAACTATGAGCGGATCGACGATGCGGGCCTGCACGTCAGC
Source organism: Phaeobacter sp. SYSU ZJ3003 (assembly GCF_041300735.1). NCBI lineage: Bacteria > Pseudomonadati > Pseudomonadota > Alphaproteobacteria > Rhodobacterales > Roseobacteraceae > Phaeobacter > Phaeobacter sp. SYSU ZJ3003. The sequence goes on from NZ_PXNU01000010.1 coordinate 6,168, forward strand.
TTTGGCGAGGCGCGGGAAAACCCGACCGTAATCCCGGCCGACACCATCGTGCTTTGCGCGGGTCAGCTTTCGGAACGCTCCCTGGCCGATGCGCTGGCGGCGAAAGGCATCACCGCCCATGTGATCGGTGGCGCCGATGTCGCAGCGGAACTCGATGCCAAACGGGCGATCAACCAAGGCACCCGCCTCGCCGCCACCCTCTGACGGGTCCGGCAGGCCACGATCGGCAGCGGTGCTCTACCGCACCCGCTGGCAGCCCGATTGCACCGCCCCCGTTGGCGGCCTTGGGCGTGGCACCGCGCGATGCGCGGTGCCACGCCCAACGGGAGCTGGTCTTTTTCAAAAGGCCACGCGACAGGCGGGAGGAACGCGCCTCTCGTTGCTACTATGGTTCGCCTGTCCCAAGCCTCAAGTGGATCGGAAATCCTGTCCTACAGGCGCATTCTACCGCCTGTTCAGCCGTGCACCTCGAGGCTGTCTTCAGGCGCCTGATCGCGCTCTTCCATACCATAGTCCCGGATCACCCCGGCCACACGCAGGCGATACCCGGCAAAGAGATTGTCGCGCCCCTGTTTCTGTGCGCCCCGATGTTCAGACAGTGCACGCCAGCGCGCCACCGCCTCTTCATCCTCCCAGAAGGACAGCGACAGCAGCTTTTCGGGGTTTGTCAGGCTCTGAAACCGTTCGACCGAGATGAACCCCTCCATATCCTCCAGCAGATCCCGCATCCGGGCTGCGACCTGCAGATAAGGCTCCTTCTTACCCGCTGCCGGTGTGACTTCGAAAATTACCGCGATCATGCGCTGTCTCCATGTGGTTCAGAAACCCGTTTGAGCCACGTCCTGTCCTCGCGGACAAGGAATTTCTCCCGCTGGGCAAATGCGTAGTTCTCCCGCCCCAGAGGATCCTCTGCCAGACGGGCGCGGTAGTTTTCATAGGCGGCAAGACTGTCCACGTTATAGATCCCGTAGGCCAGCGTTGACGACCCTTCGTGCGGCGCGAAATATCCGATCAGGTCAGCGCCACAGCGCGGGATCGCCAGCCCCCAATTGCGGGCGTATTGCGCAAAGTTATCGCGTTGGGTGGGATCGATGTGATAACGGATGACGCAGGTCAGCATGGGAAACTCCTCTTGGGATCGTGATTGGATGGCAGGGATTTACCGCCCCCTGCCCGACAAAGGCTTCGGTGCGGAGCGAAGCATCGCCTTTTGTCCAGCCCCCGGCCCCTCCCGCGCCTCAGGATTTCGTTTCGCAAGCGTAAACGATGCAGTAAAAACCCCGCAATTATCCCAAGCTCGCCCCGTTCTTGCCCGAATTGCCCGTCAAAACCTGAGGTCAGACAACAGGACGAGGACGGGCAACGATGGATCGACTGACCGAAATGGAGGCCTTCGCAAATGTTGTGGACCAGGGCGGGTTCACCGATGCGGCGCGCAAGATGGGGATCTCCAAATCCGCTGTCTCCAAACACGTCTCCAGCCTCGAAGCCCGGCTTGGCGCACGTCTTCTGAACCGCACAACCCGGCGGGTATCGCCGACCGAAATCGGGCTTGCCTATTACGACCGGGCGCGGCGCGTCCTGAATGATGCTGGCGAAGCCGATGCGCTGGTGACTTCGATGCAATCCGCGCCCTCGGGCCTGCTGCGGATCTCGGTTGCCACCGATTTCGGCGTCAATCACCTGTCGCCGGTCCTGTCCGAATTCCTGCGCGATTTCCCCGAGATCACCGTCAACATGGTGCTGAACAACCGCTATGTCGAACTGATCTCGGAAGGTTTTGATATGGCGCTGCGGATCGGCGAGCTGGAAGACAGCTCGCTCAGAGCGCGCAAGCTGACCGAAACCACCAAACGTATGATCGCCTCGCCCGCCTATCTGGAGCAATACGGGCGGCCGCAAAAGATCGACGATCTGAACACCCACAAGCTGCTGCATTATTCCAACCAGTCGAGTGGCAATGTCTGGAAGATCACCGCCCCCTCTGGCGAGAAACGTCAGGTTCGCACGACCGGCTGGCTGTCGGTGAACGACGGGCAATCGCTTCTGAACGCGGCCATCTCTGGCCTCGGCATCGCCTACCTGCCCAGCTACCTCTACTCGGAAGCCATGTCAGAAGGGTTGATCGAAGACGTGATGCCCAACCTGCCGGTCGAAACTCTGGGCATCTATGCCGTCTACCCGCCTGGGAAATTCACCCAGCCCAAGGTGCGCGCCTTCATTGATTTCCTTGTCCATGCCTTTGCCGACCGCGACCCGGTGAAGTGGTGACTGGCCCCTGAAACACACGACCCTCCCTCGTGAAACTGCCCCCCCGCACACTGCGGGGGGCTTTTTTGTCTTGGGAACAAGATTTCAGATCTCGATCACCAGATGCGGCGTCCCGTCCGAGGTCCGCTCCCGCGAGGTACCCGAGGGACCGACCGTGCCCCGGATCCGTTTGCGGAAGTTCGAGAAACTGTCGAATGTGACCACGTCGACCGCCTCGTCCAGATCCAGTTCCAGCCGGAACCAGCCGGGCCGCAGCATTTCGACGGCCAGCACCGTTGCCGCAAAGGGCTGCGACAGATAGGTCCCCTCAATCCGCCCGCCGGGGGTAAATCCCTCTGGCGGCCGGTTGCCCATCGCGGCGTGAAAGGTATTCCAGTCGCGAAACCCATGCTGACGTGCCACCAGCTCAAGGCTCTGACTGTGGCTGATCTCGCGCCCTTCGGCATCCAGCCCCGTGCGCAGACGTTTGGCCTGTGCTTTGGCCTCAACCAGTGTCGGAAGTGTTGCGCTCATGACCGCGCCTCCTCGGTTGTCGTGAATACGCCCCAGCTGAGCCGGGTGCGGCGCGCCCGAGTCCACAGAACCCAGACCACCAACAGCAGCAGCAGAACCTCAGCCGCTGGCCCCGCCCACCATATAGCCATTTCACCAAACCACAGCGGCAAGGCAAAGGTCAGCGGAATGGCAAAGGCAAAGGGCTTTGACAGGCTCAGCACCGCGGCGCGGCGCGCGTCTCCGATGGCCTGGAAATGGGCCGCCAGCATCATCAGAGGGCCCGACAGGACAAACAAGGCCAGCATTACCGGCATGATAACGGCCACCTTTGCGACCACGGCAGGATCGGTCACAAAGGCCGCTGCGATCTGCGACGCAAACAGGCTGAACACCGCCTGCACAGACAGGCAGAACCCCAGTGCCACCAGAACAGCGATCTGCAGACTGTTATCACTGCGCTGCCACAGCCCCGCGCCAAAGTTGTTGCCGGTGATCGTCTGCATCGCTTGCGACACCCCCAAGAGCGGGAGGAAGGCAAAGGTGACGACCCGCGTCACGATCCCATAGGCTGTGACCGTAACCTCGTAGTCCGGACTGCCCACCATCTGCAAAGCCGTCAAGATCGCCGAGGAGCCAAGCGCAATACCAATAAAGCCAAGGCTTTGCGGAGCGCCCAGCGCCAGAATGCGCCCGCTGCCCTGTAGGATCACGTTGCGCAGCACAATGACCGGATGCAGCAGGGTGCCACGGCTGTGACGATAGGCAAGGATCACGCCCAGCGCCAAAAGCTGCGCCTCGACCGTGCCATAGGCCGAACCGGCAACGCCAAGATCCAGCACCGCGATCATCAGGTAGTTGAAGCCGATATTGCCTATCGACACCAACAGGCTCATCGCGGCCATCATGCCCACATGCCCCTCGTTGCGCAGGGCGTCAGAATTGACCGCCAGCACAAAGGTCAGCGGCGTGGCAAAGATCAGGATGCCAAGATAGCTCGCCGACAATTCGGCAAGCGCGCTGTCGCCGCCGGTGACCAGCCAGATCAGCTGCCCACCCAAGCCAAGGTAAAGCAGGATCAGTATGCCCCCCACGACTAGGGCCAGCCAATGCGCAGCGGCATAGATACGCTCGGCCTCATCAAAGCGGGAGCCGCCAAGGTGGCGGGCCAGAAGGCTCGACATGCCGGCAGAGACCAGCGTGGCGCAGGCCACGATCAGCATGTAAAACGGAAACACCACGGTGACCGCCGCCAGCGCCTGCGGGCCGACGAAATGCCCCAGAAACAGGGCATCGGCGACCGTCAGAAGGCCGTTCATGCTCATGACGAATATGATGGGTATCGCGATTTTCGCGAAAATGACCGGCAATCGCCCGGTCAGAAATGTATTGGGAGTCGGATCTTGCATCGCTCTGAAGCCCTCATGCGTCGATCTCGCTCAATGGATGGGACCCGCGTTACCACCCGCGCGAGACGCGGAGAAGGTGACAGAAACAATAGCAATAAACAGAACTTCACCTCGACGAGTACACGTCTGCGGGGGGCGGGCGTCTGCGGCCTGCTCTTGGGGTAGAGCAGGCTTTTGCGCCGGTCAAGCCCTTTTCCGGCGGCCAGTGATGGCCCTGCCTCAGGGTTTTTGCCGTGGCAGCAACACCGCCTCGACCCGGCGGTTTGCCTCCCGCCCTTCGGCCGTGAGGTTCGTTGCGACCGGCACCAGATAGCCGACACCGGCCACCTCAATCCGGGTTTCATCCACCCCGGACTTCTCCACAAGATGGGTCTTCACGGCCTCGGCCCGGCGCCGCGACAGGTCGGTATTGTCCTGCAAGCTGCCAACCGTATCGGTGTGACCAACCACAACCACGGAATAGTCTGGAAATTCGGCTAGAAATTCGGCAAGTGCTTTCAGGCTTTCATAATTTTCGCGGCCCAGCGCCACGTCTCCGGTCCCGAAATCAAGCCCCGGCAGGATCGCCCGGCCCTGCTCCAGCAATGCCTGCGCCAGATCGGTTGGGTTGCCATCTGGCAGGCTTTCGGCACCCGCTCCGGCAGCTTCGTCCGTCTCGGCCTGCCCTGCCGGAATGGATGGGGCCAGTTCCAGCGCCGCGGCTTCGGGCGGTGAGACCTCGATGATCTGAAGATAGGCCGAGGTGCCACTGCGCGAGGCCAGCAGAGTCACGGCGCTCGCCCCCTTCACGGCGGACAGGAAGTGATAATCGCCAATGCTGACGGCCATATCCGGGGCCGGAACCACCTCGATACCGAATCGGAAATCAAAGCCGCCGCACTGGCGCGCCTCGCATTGAAAGAGCAGCTCGTATCCTGTCTCCAGCAACTGCTCCCGCAAGGGCGCCAGAACCTGCAAAACAGTCGCCTCGCCCCGGATCCGATAGGTGCGGCGCAAAATCCGCCCTTCGATCGCGCGGGACGGCACCCCATCGGCGCCCACAGGGCCGGTTGGCAAGGCATAGGTGCCCAGCGGGGTTTCCCGCAGCGCCAGCGCCTGGGCGCCGACCGGTAAGGACATTTCAGCCCGGGCCAAAGGCGCCGAGACAAAAAGCGCGGCCCCGGCAAACAGGGCCGCCGCCAATGATATGAAAAACCGCCCAATCACCGGTACTGGGCGTGGTAATCGTCGTTCGGGACCATAGCGGTGCCGCTGGCCACCCGGTTTGTCATGTTGAAGAAGGCTGCCACATTGGCAATGTCCCAGATGTCACGATCGCTGAAACCAACATCACGCAGGGCCTGCCGGTCTGCCTCTTCGACCTCGGCGCTGGCGCGGGTCAGTTGCAGGGCAAAATCAAGCATCGCCCGCTGCCGCGCGTCCAGCGGCGCGACCCGGTAGTTCATCACCAGCATCTCGCCCAGCTTCGGATCACCCGACAACTGACGCACCGCCGCGCCATGTGCCGCAAGGCAGTAGAAACAGCGATTGTAGGAAGACACCACAACCGCGATCATCTCCCGCTCCAGCTTGCTCAGGTTGCTGTCGCCCAGCATCAGATCGTTATAAAGCGCGGTGAATGTGTTCAGCTTTTCGATGTCAAAGGCATGCGCCCGCAGCACATTGGGCACCATGCCCAGTTTGTCCTGACAGATATCGAAATACTTCTGCGTCGCAGGCGGCAGCGGATCCACCTGCGGCAGGTCAAGCGCTGTTGGGTTTTGCTGATCGGTCATGGTCTTCTTTCTCCTCCCTCAAGGTTTGTGCCTGTAGTGGTACTGCCCGCTGCAGGTCATTCCAAGTGAGGCATAAAGACCATTCGCCCCGGCGTTCGCCTTGGTACAGACCAGCGCCAACTCGCGCGCGCCCTGTTCAGCCGCCCAAAAGGCCGCCTGCCGCACCATCCAGGCGCCCATCCCCTTGCGCCGCTGATGCGGCAGGATTTCCAGCGCGTGCACCATGGCAACCCCATCGTGGATAGCCACGAACCCCGCCCCGGCGGGTTTGTCGTTGAACCGCCCAAGCAGCGCCGTCTTCGGCCCCGGCGCGCGTTCCATCACCGCCATACGCCCCGGCCCGATGCCACCCGCGATCCAGATCTCGCGCTGGATTTCCAGCGGCTCCCAGACGCAGAAGGTGGTGACCCGCGGGATCGGCACATCGGTCAGCTTTGCCGGTGGGCAGGTCCAGATATTGACCGGATCCTTGATCTCATACTCCAGCGCCGCCAACTGCGCATCCAGCACATCATCGCCATCGCGGATCATGAACAGGGGCTCCTGCCCCATGGCGCGCATGGCCTCTTCGGCAGCGGCAATCTGATCCTTATTGACCGGACCATTGGTGGTGGCCGCCGATACCCGGCTGCCGCCACCCTGCCCTTCGCGCAGGGTGATTGGGCCAAGATCGCGTTTTGAGGCCGCTGGCCAGGTGCCATCAACCACAGCGTAATACAGGGGGTCGGTGCTCACAGGTCCAGCTCCCGTGCAAGGCGCGTGACCGCCACGTCGACGCGGGCGCCATCGGCGCCGCGCACAACCACATTGGCCCCAAAAGCCCCGTCCTTCTGAAACGGGTAGCAGCCGATCGACAGATCAGAGAAATCCGCTGCAAGCGCCGAAAGATTGCCTGCGATCTCGCCCTCGCCGCGCATCACGCGCAGGGTCTGTGACAACAGCGGGCTGCCGCCGGTCAGGGTGGGCAGGACGCTGGCCACCATCGCCTCGAACACAGACGGGACCCCGGCCATCACATGCACGTTCTTGAGCGTAAAGCCCGGCGCCGCCGACACCGGATTGTCGATCAGCGCAGCGCCATCCGGGATGCGGGCCATGCGCAGGCGTGCTTCGTTCAGCTCGGTTCCCGATTTGTCGTAATGGGCCTGCAGGATCGCGCGGGCATCATCCCGGACATCCAGATGCGCGCCAAATGCCTTGGCGATGCAATCGGCGGTGATGTCATCATGGGTTGGCCCGATGCCGCCGCTGGTGAAGACATGGTCATGGGTTTCTGACAGCGCGGTGACACCTGCGATGATCGCCACCTCGTCGTCGCTGATCATGCGAACTTCGCGCAGGTCGATGCCGTGTTTGGTCAACTCTCCGGCCAGAAAATGCATGTTCGAATCGCGCGTGCGCCCCGACAGGATTTCGTCCCCGATAACCAGCATTGCAGCGGTTGGATTGCCCATGGCGCCTCTCCTCTTGATCCGGTGTTAAGGCAGGTATAGGCCCAAGAACATGCGCTTTGGAACCCCTCTGATCCCCGCCCGGCTGATCCGCCGCTACAAACGTTTCCTTGCCGACTGTCGGCTGGAGGATGGACGCGAGATCACTGCCCATTGCGCCAACCCCGGATCGATGATGGGGCTGGCTGAACCTGGGATGAAAATCTGGCTGGAGCCGAACGACGATCCGAAGAAGAAACTGAAATACGGCTGGCGCCTGGTCGATCACGAAAACGGCCATTTCACCGGCGTCGATACCTCGGTTCCAAACCGCGCATTGAAAGCCGCGCTGGAGGCCCGCGAGGTTGCCGAGCTTGCCGCCTATGAAACCGTGCGGGCCGAGGTGAAATACGGCGAGAAGAGCCGCATCGATTTCCTACTGAGCCAGCCAGGTCTGCCCGATTGCTATGTCGAGGTGAAAAGCGTGACCCTGTCGCGTCAGCCAGGTCTGGCGGAATTTCCCGACAGCGTCACCGCGCGCGGCACCAAACATCTGGGGGAGCTGGCCAGTATGGTGGCCGAGGGGCACCGGGCGGTGATGCTCTACCTCGTGCAGCGCACCGATTGCGACCACTTCCAATTGGCGGCGGATATCGACCCGGCCTACGCCGCGGCCTTTGATGACGCGCAGGCAACCGGGGTCGAACGGCTGGTCTGCACCACGCGGATTTCGCCCGATGGCGTGTGGGTGGAGGCAGCCAAAAGGCTGCACTCCTGAGAAATTGCAAAGAGCTGGGCTCAGCCCATGACGTAAAAGCAGAGCTTGTTGCCGTCCGGATCGCGCACATAGGCACCATAGAAGAAGTCCGGCACACGCTCGCCCGGTTCGCCTTCGTCGGTGGCGCCAAGGCTGATCGCCTTGTCATACATCACCTGCACGTTGTCCTTATCCCCGGCCGGGAAGGCCAGCATACCGCCGTTGCCGCTGGTGCAGACATCGCCGTTATGCGGGGTGCAGACGGCCAGCATCGGCGCCGTACGGTCCTTGCCGATAAAGGCGATCCGGCCTGCGTCCATCAGGACTTTGGCGCCTTCAGCCGCAAAGAGTTCAGTGTAGAAATTTTTGGCGTTCTCCATATCCGAGACACCAATCGTGACGTAGCCGATCATTATGTTTTCCTGTCGTTGATTTCAGATTCGGTCGCACGCTCGGGGAAAGCTGTGGCGTATTCAAATCACGAAACCGGCACCTGCAGGTCCGCCCCTGCCTGCCTGATATGCAGGGGATGCAGCGGCCTTGTCGTCACTGCACCGCCCCCTCTGGCCCTTTTGGCCAAGACCGCTTACATAGCAAGACAACAACACCAGAGGGAGCTCCGCCCGATGAGATCGAAAGACGGCCGCACCACCAAGGACGGCATCCGCATTCACGAACCCGCCGATTTTGCGGGCATGCACACGGCAGGCGCTCTGGCCGCACGCATTCTGGATGATATTGCCCCCCATGTCTTTCCCGGCCAGACCACTGGCGAAATTGACCGCATCATCACCCAGATGGTCGAGGATGCAGGCGCGAAATCCGCCACCATCGGCTACAAGGGCTACCAGCACGCCAGCTGCATTTCGGTGAACCACGTGGTCTGCCACGGCATTCCCGGTGACAAGAAGCTCAAGGACGGCGATATCCTCAACATCGATGTGACAGTGATCGTCGATGGCTGGTTTGGCGACACTAGCCGCATGTATGTGGCAGGCAAGCTGTCCCGCAAGGCCGAGCGGCTGATCCAGGTCACCCATGACGCCCTGATGAAGGGGATCGAAGCGGTGAAACCCGGAAACACCTTTGGCGATATCGGTCACACCATTCAGGCCTATGTAGAAGCCCAGCGCATGAGCGTGGTGCGCGATTTCTGCGGTCACGGTCTGGGACAGGTGTTTCACGCGCCGCCGAACGTGCTGCACTATGGCCGTCCCGGCACCGGTCCGGTTCTAGAGGAAGGCATGTTCTTCACCATCGAACCCATGGTGAACCTGGGCCGCGCCGAGACCAAGATCCTCGCCGATGAATGGACCGCCGTCACCCGCGACAAATCGCTGTCAGCACAGTTCGAACATTCGATCGGGGTTACCGCGGATGGGTTCGATATCTTCACCCTGTCGCCTGCGGGCAAGTTCCACCCGACCTACGGCTGATTAGGTTAGCCCAATCAGGGCTGGCACCTCCTGCATACCGGTAAACACCTCTGCCCCCTGATCAGCCAGCGCCGCGCCCTGCCCGTGCGGCGCAAAGCCAAGGCAGCGCATCCCGGCCCGGGATGCGGCCTGCGCACCGGTCGCACTGTCCTCGATCACCAGACAGGAGCGCGCCTCTACCCCGAAATGGCTAGCTGCGGCCAGAAACAACCCCGGTTCCGGTTTCGCAACGCCCAGCGCATGGGCCGAGAACATCGCTTGCGGATGGAACCGCTCCCACAGCCCGTTCTGTCCGAGCGTGATGCGCATCTTCTCTTCGCTGCCGTTGGAGGCAACGCAAGTGGGAATGCTATGCTGATCGAGCCGCGCCAATAGATCCAGGATCCCCGGCACCAGCCCAACGCCTGCATGCAGCCGCGCATAGGTTTCGGCGTAGATTTCCTCGACCCAGTCCTGTGGCAGATCCGCGCCAAGCTTTCGCGCCTTGTCCATCACCCCCATCATGGTGCCGCCGACAAAATGCCCCATGGCCTCTGGCAGGGTCAGCGACAGGCCGTGGCGCGCCAAATTGTCCACCATGGCCTGGTTGGACACGGTTTCGCTGTCCACCAGCACCCCGTCGCAGTCAAAGATCACCAATTGCGGCGTGGGAAATGTCTTGGGCATCTGAGGCTCCTTCAATGCAACCTGAACAAATACCGCTAAGGGCTATTGCCTGGACCGTCACATAGCAAATCTAACGCAGGCCGTTTCCTGCCCACCCCATTTCAACCTGAAACACTTCGCCATATCAGGGAGATATGGGTATCGCCGTATTTGCGGCTGTCCTGCGCCTCGTATCCCTCGGGCGGCGTCATCGGAGCATTTTCCTCCCACACGATCAGGGCGCCAGGCGCGATCCAGCCGCCAGCATCGGCTACGGCAAGCGCCTTTTGACCCAGCTCCTTGCCATAGGGCGGATCGAGGAAGATCACGTCATAGGGGGCATCGGGGTTCTGCCCCAGCTTCAACGCGCTGCGGCGGATCAGGGCCGTGCGATCCTCGGCCCGGCAAATACCGACATTCTTGCGGATCAGCCCCTGCGCCACGCGTCCGTCATCGACAAATGTGACCAAAGCCGCGCCGCGCGACAGCGCCTCAAGCCCCAGCGCGCCAGTTCCGGCAAAGAGATCCAGCACCCGGGCGCCGTCGATGGCACCGGTGTGCATCAGCACGTTGAACAGGCTTTCGCGCACCCGGTCGGTCGTCGGGCGCAGATGCGCAACCGCATCGCCCTTGCCCACGGCCGCCAGCGCGCGACCGCGAAACTCACCCGCGATGATCCTCATGCCCGCAGCAGCGGTTTCAAGTCTGCTTCAGGATCGGCGACTACGGATTTGTCAGCCGTCTTGCCCGCATCGATCAGCCGTTTGCCGACCATATAGGCGCGCGGATCGTTCATCGCGTCGACCGCCACCAGTTGATCGCCCTTGTAATACCAGAAGGACACGCTTTGCCCCTCGCCCTGACGGGTGACCACGTTGTCATAGCCGCTGTTGAGGCCCGCGATCTGCAATTTCACATCATATTGGTCGGACCAGAACCAAGGCTGTGCCACGTAATCCTTGCCTGCGCCCAGCATGTTCTGGGCCACGATTTCGGACTGATCGATGGCATTGGGCACGCTTTCCAGCCGGATACGTTCCCCCTTGTAGGGGAACGAGGCGCAATCGCCCGCCGCCCAGATCGAAGGGTCCGAGGTCCGCCCCTGCGCATCGACCCGGATGCCGTTTTCAATCGCCAGCCCGGCCTGCTCGGCCAGGGTGGTCGCCGGGGCGATACCGACACCAACCACCACGAAATCCACGTCCAGCGTGCTACCACCGCCCAGAACCGCCCGCGCGACCCTTCCGTGTTCGCCTTCCAGCCGCTCCAGCCCCGTGCCTTCGCGGATGTCGACACCGTGCCCCTTGTGCAGGGCGCGGAAATAATTGGAGGTCTCGGGCGCGGCCACCCGTTGCAGGATGCGATCTGCCATCTCGACCAGAGTCACCGACAAGCCACGCTTGGCGCAGACCGCTGCGGCCTCCAGCCCGATATAGCCACCGCCCACGATCAGCACCCGCTTGCCTGTCGTCACATGCGGCGCCATGGCGTCCACATCGGACAAGCCACGGACAACGAATACCCCATCAAGATCGCCGCCGATGGCAGCCGGAAGGCGACGCGGATCGGAACCGGTGGTCAGGGCCAGCTGATCATAGAAGATCACCTCATCCCCAAGGCTGACCGTCTTTGCCGCCGGATCAATCCCTGTGACGGCGGCGCCCAGTTTCAGGGTGATGTCATTGTCGGCGTAAAAACTCTCGGGACGCAGGAACAGGCGCTCTTTCTCCATCTCACCCAGCAGGTAAGCCTTGGACAGCGGCGGGCGCTGATAAGGCAGCGCGGTTTCGCCGCCGATCAGGGTGATGTCACCGTCAAATCCATCTTTGCGCAATTTGGCCACAAGAGACGATCCCGCCTGCCCTGCTCCGATTACCACGATGTGGCTCATGTCCCCTCTTGCCTCCTGCGCATGTTCTGGTCACGGTCTGACCGGACCCTATATGGGGGACCATAGATAACGCAATCACGACAGAAGAGGAACGCGCGATGATTTCAGTCGGAGACACCCTGCCGGACGCCACCCTGGTGCAAATGGGGGCCGAAGGGCCCGAGCCGGTGCAGATGGCCGAGAGGGTCAAGGGCCGCAAGGTTGCCATCTTTGCCGTTCCGGGCGCCTTTACCCCGACCTGCCATTCCGCCCATGTGCCCAGCTTTATCCGCACCAAGGATCAGTTCGATGCCAAGGGCGTGGATGAGATCATCTGCATATCGGCAAACGATCCCTTCGTGATGAAGGCCTGGGGCGAAGCAACCGGCGCGGACAAAGCAGGTATCACCATGCTGGCCGACGCCCAAAGCGAATTTACCGATGCCATCGGCATGCGCTTTGATGCGCCGCCCGCCGGGCTGATCGGCCGCTCGCTGCGCTATGCGATGCTGGTCGAGGATGGCAAGGTGACGATCCTCAACCGCGAGGAAAACCCCGGCCAGTGCGAACTCTCTGCCGGTGAGGGCCTGCTCGACGCGATGGGCTGAGGCGGCGGTCTCTCCGCGGCACGGATGCGCCAGATCAGGATGGGGATGGCGCTCTTCGCCACCCCGAATTTCGGACCAACCCATCTGCAGAAAACCAATGCAGCCCGTTCATTTCGACCACTGGAACGGGCTGCATTTGTCAGATCGCGGCGCCTGATGGCGCGCCTCTGGAAATCGTTTCACCGGCCCGGCTTGCCCTGAAGCAGCCCGCGACCTTCGAACAAAACATTGTTTTTCAAGAATATATTTTTGTTAAACGTCCGCAAATTCCAAAGCGTCAGGTCCGCATTCCCTACCAAAAGTTCAACGCCTCGTTTGTCTGCGGCTCAGATTTGATGTTACGCTCCTCAAGGAGGAGACAGATCAAAAATCACTTTCACCCCAGTGATCGATATGTGATGGGCGGTTTTTCAACCCCGCCGGGGTCGGCTGCGACACATGAGCCGCCGAAAATTTCAAACTGAGAGAAAGGACAACCGAGTGTTCAAGAAAATCATGGCGCCGGTGGACTTGGCGCATCAAGGGCATCTTGAAAGGGCCCTAAAGTGCACGTCAGATCTCGCAAAGCATTACGGGGCAGAAGTCGTGTTTGTTGGGGTGACCGCCTCTACGCCCAGCGCCACTGCGCATAATCCGGCCGAATATGCCGTCAAACTCGATGAATTCGCCAAGGCACAAGCGGCAGAGCACGGGTTCACCGCATCGGCAGTGCCGGTGGTCAGCCACGATCCGACCACGGATGTCGACGATGCGCTGCTGAAAGCCACCAAGGACACGGGTGCAGACCTGGTAGTGATGGCCAGCCATCTGCCCAATGTGCTCGACTATATCTGGCCCTCGAATGGCGGAAAAATTGCCGAGCATGCGAAATGTTCGGTGTTTGTCGTGCGCGGCTGACCACAGAGCCGCGAACAGCATTTGTAAGATCTGATAAAGGGAGGCCTCCAAAATGGCCGACGAAACGACCAACCAGGGCATACCCGAGCCCGAAGGGACAGCAGAAATCATCGATACCGACTACACGATTGGTCAGGACAATATCGAAACGACAGTTGGACCGTTCGGGCTCGATGTTCACAACCCGGTTTTCCTGATTTCCGGGCTTTCCATCGTAGCCTTCGTTTTCTACGCGCTGGCCCTGCCAGAGCAATCCGCTGATATCTTCGGCAGCTTGCGCCCCTATCTGACCAGCACCTTTGACTGGTTTTTCCTGGGCGCTGCCAACATTTTTGTCCTGTTCTGCCTGCTGCTGATCGTGCTGCCTCTGGGCAAGGTGCGGCTTGGCGGTGCGGATGCGACACCGGATTATAGCTATATCGGCTGGTTCGCGATGCTGTTCGCCGCCGGCATGGGCATCGGCCTGATGTTTTATGGCGTCTCCGAACCGATGAGCCATTATTCGACCTCAATGGGTGGCATTGCCACTGGTGAGGATGGCGCGCGGACCGATTGGGCACCGCTGGGGGCAGCCGCCGGGGATCAGGCGGCTTCGGTCCGCCTGGGCATGGCAGCAACGATCTTCCACTGGGGGCTGCACCCCTGGGCGATCTACGCGGTTGTCGCACTGGCACTGGCGCTGTTTTCCTACAACAAGGGGTTGCCGCTCACCATTCGCTCGGCTTTCTACCCGATCCTGGGCGAACGTGTCTGGGGCTGGCCGGGGCACACCATCGACGTGCTGGCGGTTTTCGCCACCCTGTTTGGCCTTGCAACCTCGCTTGGTTTTGGTGCGACACAGGCGAATGCAGGTCTGAATGAGCTGTTCGGCATCCCCGTGGGATCGACGACCGAGGTTGTTTTGATCACCGGCATTACGGCAATCGCACTGATCTCGGTGATCCGCGGCCTCGACGGCGGGGTGAAAGTGCTGTCCGAAATCAACATGGGGCTTGCGGCCCTGCTTTTGCTGTTCGTGTTAATCGCCGGACCCACGATCGCGATCCTGACCGGCTTCGTGGACAGCCTTGCTGCCTACATCCAGTATCTGCCCGCATTGTCCAACCCAATTGGCCGCGAAGACACCAACTTCAGCCAAGGCTGGACCGCCTTCTACTGGGCCTGGTGGATCAGCTGGTCGCCCTTTGTCGGCATGTTCATCGCCCGCGTCAGCCGTGGCCGCACCGTGCGCGAGTTCATCATTTGCGTGCTGCTGATCCCCTCGATGGTCTGCGTTCTGTGGATGAGCGTCTTTGGCGGCACAGCCATCCAGCAGGTCATTCAGGATGGCGTCACCACCGTGACCGAAGCGCCGCTTGAGCTGAAACTGTTCAAGATGCTGGCCGAACTGCCGCTGGCCTCGATCACGAGCTTCCTTGGGATCATCCTGGTGGTCGTGTTCTTCGTCACCTCTTCGGACTCCGGTTCGCTGGTGATCGATACCATCACCGCAGGCGGCAAGGTCGATGCACCGGTCCCGCAGCGTGTGTTCTGGTGCGTCTTCGAGGGCGCCGTGGCGATTGCGCTTCTCATCGGCGGCGGACTGGCTTCGCTGCAGGCGATGGTCATCTCGACAGGCCTGCCATTTACCGTGGTGCTGCTTCTGATGTGCTGGGCGATCTGGCGCGGTCTGATCGCTGAAACCCGGGCGTAGACAACGCCCACATGTGAAAAAAAGGAAAGGGAGCCCGTATCAGGGCTCCCTTTTGCGTTGCCGTCTCGTTTGCCCTGCGGGCCTGTCATCAGACAGTCAGCGCAGAGTGTCCTGCCCCTGACGCATAGTCCTGCCGCTGTGGATCATGCCGCTCGGCTGCGACGCAGCCTCTTGGCATCGACCTTAAGATGGTAAGCCTGACAGGTTTCCCCTTCGATTTCGAAGCGCAATCCGGCCGGGGTGATGTTGATCCCCGCCTGACGCGTCAGCAAAGCAGCCGAAACAGAGGTCAGGCAAAGGAATGCATCAATGTTCCAGTCCTTGGCCAGCCGGGCAAAGCTCACCCCCAACTGTCCGCGCACACGCATGCGTTCGCGGCTGCTGAGCGTATCATCGACGAAGACCCTACTGACCTCCCAGATCTTCGGGTCCTGTGGCGCGGGCGCATCCAGAATGTCCGCAGGAAGATCCGGCAACAGGCCCAGTTGCGCATCGCGCAACATATAGCTAGCGCTGCCGCATTTTGCGGTGGTGGGCGTCACCCGGAAACCGCCATGGATCGTCATGCCATCATGAATCGCACAATAGATGCTCTCCGGGGTATCATACTGATCAAACTCAAGCCCGCGCACGTTGGGCAGGTCCCAGCCGCGCGCCTCGATAAAATGATGATAACGCGCGCGCAGGAGCTCGGTGAACAAAGCACCGGTCTCTCCTAAGTTGTCGAACGATATTTCTGTCGACTGCATCGGGCTGTCCCGCCGCCTTTTTCCATAGTCTCAATGTGACGCTGAAAACTTTCAGCAAATTTGAATCAACTTTCACAAGAAATCGTAAATTTTAAATTAACCGTGATGAGGGTTACCCCTCTCATCACGCACAACTTTTAGGCAAGTGCGCGTTATACGCGCCTTTTCTCTAAAGGCCGCTCAAGGATGGGCGCAGTTCCGCCGAAGCCGAGGTAACAAACCGGCACAGGTCCGACCGGACAGATCTATTTCAGAGAATATGAAAGCGCCGTCGGACGCGGGCAGACTTTACCAGCAGGCCTGCATACCGTGGCGGAACGATCAGGCAGCAGGCACGCTCAGTACCGGAACCAGATCATTCCCCATGACATTGTTCAGGATCGGAGCCTCTGACCAACGCCCGGCGCGCCATGGCCAGCGGGGCGCCATCAGGCGGCGCGGATGAAGCGTTCGGTTGCAACCCTTCGGATTTCAGATAGCAGCACGGACTTCTTGACCGGTTTTGCCAGATACCCAGCCGCCCCTAGCTTGAGGAACAATTCCTGATCCTCTGGCGCAGCGTTGGCCGTCAGCATGATCACCGGCGTATTGCCGATCCTACCCCCACGGCGTGCCAGCTCCGCCAGGGTTTCGCGCCCGTCCATCACCGGCATCTTCATGTCGAGCAGCACAAGATCCACCGATTGTTTCTCAAGACAGGCCAGAGCTTCGACACCATTCCCTGCCTCGACAATCTCAACATCGCTGTTTTTCAAGAAGGCACGCACCACCACCCGGTTCGACGCGGTATCATCCACCAGCAAGATCGAGCGAACACCAAGATCGCTTCGGTCTTCATCCGGGGTTTGCGGCGACAGGGCCTCGATCTCCGAATTATCAAGAACCCGGACTGGGCATGTAAAGGTGAAACAGCTTCCGCGGCCGGGGCTGCTCCTGACTGTGATTTCACCCTCCATCATATGCGCAAAACGCCGTGCAATCGACAGACCAAGACCCGTGCCCGGCACGCTAAGGGCGTTCTTGTCCTCTGCCCGGTAGAACTCCGTGAACAGCTGTGCGGTCTGATCCGGCGTCATGCCGCGTCCGGTATCCGACACCTCAACGGTGAGAACCGTCTGACCATCGACCTGTTCGCCGCGCGCCCCGACCAGCACCTGACCCGTCTCGGTGTATTTGACCGCATTGGACACCAAGTTTCCGATAATCTGGCGGACACGCAGCGCGTCGAATTCCGCATAGGCAGGCACGTTGTCTTCGATATCGACGATCAGTTGCAGCCCCTTTTCATCGGCGGGCGCCCGGAACATTTCCACCGCGCTGGAGATTTCGGATCTTGGCTCCGCATTTGTCAGGTTCAGCTCGAACTGTCCGGATTCGATTTTCGCATGATCCAGAACATCGTCCAGAATACCGGTCAGCGCCTGGGCAGACTTACGCAGCAGATGGGTGCGTTCACGCAGCGTCTGCCGGTCAGTGCGTTCATCCTCGATCAATTCGGACATGGCGCAAATTGCATTGAGAGGGGTGCGGATCTCATGGCTCATCGCCGCAAGGAACCGGCTCTTGGCACGGCTTCCGGCCTCTGCTTCGCGCAAGGCCTCGCGCAGGCGGCCGGTCAGCCGGTGCTGCACCCACATGGCATGCAGCATATAAGCCGACCCCAGAACCACCACGATGGTCGCGATCACAATCTCCACCGGGCTTGCGAAATTATAGAGGAAGCTACCAATCATATAGCCAAAGACGCAGAGGATCGGCACCGCCGTCAGAATGCCAAAGAACATCCAGGCAGAGCGCGCCACCACACTGTGATTGAGCGCGATGATCAACAGCATTGAACCCATCAGCTTGGGAAAGGGTTCTGACTGAAGAAACAGAAGCAGCGGGATCGCATTGAAGACCCAGACGCCAGCAAAGGCAGATCCGGCAAACAGAAGGACCGAACCGATTGTGACCTCTTTACTCAGCCTCTTGTAGACGTAGACACCGATGATCTCGATCAGCCCATAGACCAGATATATGGTGGCCACCACTGGGATTGGCACGAAGAAAAGGGACAGGAGCGAGACAAGCGTAATGGACGCGAAACGGGATGGCAGATCCGCGCGGACGAGATCGTTCTGGGTAGCTATGGCGCTTTTGACGTCTGGCGGCAAAGCAAACATACGCATCCTCCTTCCATTGCCCGTTCCCTCGTTCCTTGTGATGGCTAACGGACGCCGAAGGTCTTCAATCGCCCATCGGACCACGGGCAACTGAAAAACTCTACGTTGAGATTACGGCCAAATGATGACCAATGTTCAAAATAACTCGCGCATACGGCGAATTATCGCCTATTTGCAGCCAATCGATGCAATCTCAGGCTGCGCATCCCGACGCCAAGCGACGTTCCAAAGCCTCCCTCGCATCCTTTTCCGGGAAAATTGTGACCGGAACGTCTCGCTTCGGATGTAGGGTGCTGGGTGTTGAGCATCGGACTTGAAATATGTGCCGAGAGCTCACTCTATGGGCCACAAGTCCCTCTTTAGCCCCGCTATCTGTCACGCGGCGCTCCTGTCGTTAGGTACGATCAGAAGTGTGACGGTCAATTCGGAAACCCGGGTATTTGGACCGGTCGCCGACCAGGAGCGCCGCAACTGCATCCTTGCTAGCTGTCAGGGCCGATCCGCCAATTCCGCAGCCAAGAAATCGTTGAAAGCCATCACCTTAGCATCCGCGCTTAGGCGTGACGCGGCAAGCGTGTAGACCGTGCGTTCTGGCAGGTGCCAGTCTGGCAGAACCCGGACAATCCGGCCCGTCGCCTCAAGCGGGGCTGACAGGAAATTCGGCAAGCTGCCAATCCCCATGTCGGCCTTGATCATGTCACGCAGGACAATGCTGCTGCCAAGGCGCAGCTGGGGGGAAATCGGCACCGTAACCCGTCTTTGCGGCCCATTAAATTCCCAAGTCAGCGGAGTTTCAGCAAGGCTATAGGACAGTGTTCTGTGTCTTTTCAGATCCTCCGGAGCCTCAGGCTGGCCGCAATCTGCAAGATATTCGGGGCTGGCGAAAACACCCTGATGCACGGGCATAATTTTGCGCGCGATCAACCCCGAATCCGGCAGACTTGCACGGATGCGGATCGCCACATCAAAGCCGCCCTGAACCAGATCCAGCACGTTGTCGTCAAACACAAGCGACAGCTGCACGTCAGGATAGCGACTGGCGAACCGGGGCAACAAATCAGCCAGAACCGTCGTACCAAAGGAATGCGGCGCATTGATCCGCAACTCGCCCCGCATCACCTGCGCCCCAGACCGCACCTGCTGCTCGGCCAGATCAACGGCCTGCAGGATGCGGTCGGCCTGCTCGTAATATAGCCGACCGTGTTCGGTCAGGGACATGCTGCGGGTGGTGCGCGTGATCAGCCTGCAGCCGAGGCTTTCTTCCAGCAGCTTCAGATCGCGGCTGAGCAAGCTGGACGACACGCCCAGATCCTCAGCCGCGCGCGCCATGCTGCCACGGTCGACAATGCGGCAGAAGGCCCGCATGACACCAAACTTGTCCATGGCTCTCTCCGTTGCTTCCCAGAAATAAAACACGATGCGCTTGCTCTGCAAAGCGCTTTGCCCGCGTGCCGCTCCGGGCGTAGCCTGCTCAGAGATGTTCCACTTGCCGCGCGACAACGCGCAGATGCGACCGCAACTCATCGACAGAACCAGTCAGCAACCGCGTGCCCGTTGCAGCGATGATCAGGGTCGGCACGGCCTGCACGCCGTTCACCCGGGCAAAATGCCGATCAGCGTCGACCTGCCGGGCCACCGCCGGATCCTCCATGCGGCACTTGAACTGATCCGGGGTCAGACCCAGTTCCTGCGCCAGATCCACCAGCACCTTCGGGTCGGCGATATTGCGGGCTTCGCTCAGATGAGCCAGCTGGATCCGGTCGAACATCTCCCAGTGCAGCGCCTGACCACCAAAAGTTTCCGCCGCCTTGCACGCGAGCGCCGCGTTCATGCCATGGGGATAATCGAAACGGGCCGCCCGCATCGCGTTGATATTGATGTGTTCCGGCTGATCGCTGGCCGCACGGCAATGGCGCCAATGATCCAGAATGGTACTCCGCGCCGCCTCAGGGCTGCCCCAACGCTGTGCCATTTCCTGGCGGCTGGCCTGCAGCACGAAGGTCCGGTGACGAATGTCGAGGTTGATTTCCTGTGCTACCGTGCGCAGGCGGGATGAAAGATTGAAACACCAAGCGCACACCGTGTCGTGGAAGAATTCGATCTTGATCGGTCTACTCATTTGAACATCCCCCCGATGTGCCAATCAGCGGCGCCCGGACGAATCTGCGACAGCGCGCGGTTGCGGTTCGATTGGGGGAGTAAAATGGCAGGGGAGAAGCGAACATCGCGGGCCTCGCTGACGGTTTCAAAGGGAAGGCAAGACAATCCGCAGATCCCGCCGGAAGATTAACCGGGAAATTCGAAAGACAATCTCTCATCAGCTTCAAGAATGCCCACAGGTCTCCCCATCAGGCAGGAAGCGCACCCCAGTTGCCAAAAGGTCTTGCCGTTCAGGAATTGGTATCCGCAGCCTTTGTCGCAATTGGTTGCGCCCCGGCCCAGGTTCCATCAGCAATCAATTCTGCGGAAACGGTTGTCAGGATTTCACTGACAGCCGATGCCGCGCGGGTCAGCGGCCGCGCGGTAGTGTGGGCTAGGTAAGTCCGGCGCCAAAGACCCGGCGCGTCGAACGGGCTTACCGACAAGCGCCCGGCGGCAGCCTCCTGCGCCACCGCGTGGAACGGCAACACCGAACACCCATAGCCCTGCTCAACCAACCGTTTGATATTGCTGTAACTGTCGACTTCGATATCGGGCGCGACCAAGATGCCTTTCGCGCGCAGCTTTTCCTCCAGCATGGCGCGCAGCCCATGCGCGCCGCTAGGCAGGATCAGCGGAATATCCGCAAGGTGGTCAAGCGGGGTCGGCCTTGCCCCGGCGTGCTCAGGCGGGGCCAGCATCACCAGCTCTTCATCCAGCAGCGGTTCTGACCGCACCCCGGCTTCCCGCAATTCAGCATATAGAACCGCCAGATCGACACCGCCATCCAGCAGCCATTCGCGGACAAAGCCGCTCATCGCTTCGGCGATGACGATCTTAATCTTCGGATAGCGCGCGCGGCACCGCGCGATCAGCGGCACCGACAGAATACCGCTGATGGTCCCCGGCAGCCCCAGACGTACCGTTCCTGTCGGCTCCCGGCCCAGACTGCGCAGATCTTCTTCGGTGCGCTCCAGATCCATCAGAAGCGTTCGGGCGCGACGGGCAAGTAGTTCTCCGGCCTCTGTTGCGGTAACCCCCTGTGGCGCGCGCAGCAACAACGGCGTTCCAAGGGCTTCTTCCATATTGCGCACATGCAGGGACAAGGCAGGTTGCGCCACATTCACCCGCTGCGC
Source organism: Phaeobacter sp. SYSU ZJ3003 (assembly GCF_041300735.1). Lineage (NCBI taxonomy): Bacteria > Pseudomonadati > Pseudomonadota > Alphaproteobacteria > Rhodobacterales > Roseobacteraceae > Phaeobacter > Phaeobacter sp. SYSU ZJ3003. Next base: position 27,640 of record NZ_PXNU01000010.1, read on the forward strand.
TGCCCGAGTAAAAGAACCCTCTTCGACGATAGCCAGAAAGTATCGCAGCTGTCTCAGATCCACGATCCGCGCCCCATATACAGAAACGTTATACCTATAAGCACTAATAGATATTTGATGTATGTAGGGCAAGCCGGGCATATCCAGAGCAATGGCGAAGACTTCGCAAGGCTCAAACCGGAGACCCCAAATGTACCAGCAGCAGACCGACGAATTTCAGGATATCCGCGATGCGGTGCGCGCGCTATGCGCCGAGTTCCCGGATGAATATCACCGCAAAGTCGACGAGGCCCGCGCTTACCCCGAAGAGTTTGTCGATGCCCTGACCCGTGCCGGCTGGATGGCGGCGCTCATCCCCGAAGAATACGGCGGATCCGGCCTTGGCCTGACCGAAGCGGCGATTATCATGGAAGAGATCAACCGCGCCGGCGGCAATTCGGGCGCCTGCCACGGGCAGATGTATAATATGAACACCCTTGTGCGGCATGGGTCCGAGGATCAGAAGCGCCGCATCCTGCCAAAACTGGCCAGCGGCGAATTGCGTCTGCAATCCATGGGCGTCACCGAACCCACCACCGGCACCGACACGACGCAGCTGAAGACCACCGCGGTCAAGAAAGGCGACAAATACGTTGTGAACGGCCAGAAGGTCTGGATCAGCCGGGTCCAGCATTCGGATCTGATGATCCTGCTTGCCCGCACCACGCCGCTGTCCGAGGTAAAGAAGAAATCCGAAGGCCTGTCCATCTTCCTTGTCGACATCAAGGAAGCGATGCAGTCGGGCATGACCGTCCGGCCGATCCCCAACATGGTCAACCACGAAACCAACGAGCTGTTCTTCGACAATCTGGAAATCCCCGAGGAGAACCTGATCGGCGAAGAAGGCAAGGGCTTCAAATACATCCTGACCGGGCTCAATGCCGAACGCACGCTGATCGCCGCCGAATGCATCGGGGACGGCTACTGGTTCACCGACCGTGTGACGCAATACGTCTCTGAACGTACGGTCTTTGGCCGCCCAATCGGCCAGAACCAGGGCGTGCAATTCCCCATTGCCGAAGCCTATGTCGAAATCGAAGCTGCCAACCTGATGCGGCAGAAGGCATGTCGGCTTTATGATGAAGGCCAGCCCTGTGGCGCCGAAGCGAACATGGCGAAATACCTCGCCGCCAAGGCCAGCTGGGAGGCCGCGAACGCCTGCCTGCAATTCCACGGTGGTTTCGGCTTTGCCTGCGAATACGATGTCGAGCGTAAATTCCGCGAAACCCGCCTGTATCAGGTGGCGCCGATTTCGACCAATCTCATCCTCAGCTACGTGGCAGAACACGTGCTGGGCCTGCCGAGGTCGTTCTGATGAGCCGCCCGTTGGAAGGATTGAAGGTGGTGGCCATCGAACAGGCCGTAGCCGCCCCCTTCTGCACTGCGCGCCTTGCGGATGCGGGCGCCGAGGTGATCAAGATCGAACGCCCCGAGGGAGATTTCGCCCGTGGTTATGACGATGTCGCAAAGGGCCAATCGAGCTATTTTGTCTGGCTCAACCGCGGCAAGACCTCGGTAACGCTGAATCTGGCCGCGCCCGAGGGCAAGGCGGTACTGGAGCGGTTGCTGAGCGATGCCGATGTGCTGATCCAGAACCTCAAGACAGGCGCGCTGGAGCGGCTGGGATTTGGCCCTGATCGGCTGGCCGAGAACTTCCCGCGTCTTATCACCTGTTCGATCAGCGGCTATGGGGAAGCTGGACCGATGGCAGAGCGCAAGGCCTACGATCTGCTGATCCAGGCGGAATCCGGACTGTGCTCGATCACCGGCGGGCCATCAGATCCCTCCCGTGTCGGCATTTCCATCGTCGATATTGCCACCGGGGCAACCGCCTATTCCGCCGTTCTCGAAGCGGTCTTGCGGCGTTACAAGACCGGAAAGGGCGCACGGATATCGCTGTCGATGTTCGACGTCATGGCTGATTGGCTGACCGTGCCGCTGCTGAACCACGAAGGCGGCAAACCACCCAAGCGGATCGGGATGGCGCATCCGTCAATCGCGCCCTACGGGGTCTTCACAGCCGGCGACGGCGCGCAGATTCTGCTCTCGATCCAAAGCGACCGGGAATGGAAGAAACTCTGCATCGATTTTCTCGATCAGCCCGATCTGGCCGATGATCCCCGCTTTGCCACCAATGTGGCGCGGGTGGCGAACCGGGATCAGACCGACGCCCTTGTCGCCCGGGGATTCGCCCGCAGAACTGGCGCCGAGGCCATCGAGGCCCTGCGCGTGGCGGATGTCGCCCTCGCTTCGGTCAACGACATGGAAGGCCTCTCAAACCACCCGCACCTGCGCCGTATCTCGGTCGAGACGCCGAACGGCGTAGTGTCCTACCCGGCGCCCGCCCCGATCTGGCATGGCGAGACGCCGCATTATGGTCCGGTGCCCGCACTCCGACCACAGGAGACCTGAAATGAATATCGATCTTGACCACCTGCGCAGTTGGATTGGCCACGAGGAAACCCGCTCCGAAGTGCTGATGCCGACCCTTGTGGAACGCTTCAACGCCACCTTTGACCGCGACGGACCGCTTGATGAAGGCGCCGAAGCCCCCCCTATGATCCACCTCTGCCTGTGTCAGCCGGTGGCCCCATCGGCAACCCTGGGGCTCGACGGGCATCCGGCACGCGGCGGCTTTCTGCCACCCGTGCCCCTGCCCCGGCGCATGTGGGCGGGCGGAGAGATGACATTTCACGCGCCGCTGTGCATCGGCGATACTGTCACCCGCAGTTCAGTGATCGAAGATGTTGCTTTGAAGACAGGCCGCAGCGGAGACCTGTGCTTTGTAACCGTGCGCCATCATTTCAACAGCGATAGCGGCGATCTGATCACGGAACGACAGGATATCGTCTATCGCGGCGCCCCCACCGGCACAACCAAGCCGCCCTCCCCCGCTGCGACGGCCCCGGCAGCACCCCACAATCGCGACATCGCCACCACGCCGACATTGCTGTTCCGTTATTCGGCGCTGACCTTCAACGGCCATCGCATCCATTACGACCGCCCCTATTGCCAGGAGGACGAAGGCTATCCCGGGCTGGTAGTACACGGCCCGATGCAGGCAACCCTGCTGGCACAATTCGCCGCCGACCTGCGCGGCGCCGCGCCCGCCCGCTTCAGCTTCCGCAGCCTGTCGCCTGTCTACGACACGCAAGGGCTTGGCCTGCGCGCCGCCGAGGCTGAGGCTGGGATCAGACTGTGGACCGCCGCGCCCGGTGGCCCTGTCGCGATGGAGGCACAGGCGCAATGGTGATGTCCGACGCAATCCGCGCCCCGTTGTTCGTTCCGGCTGACCGGCCGGACATTTTCGCCAAGGCACCCCGGTCCGGAACCGACGCGATCATACTCGATCTCGAAGATGCGGTATCACGCGACAACAAGGAGGCCGCCCGTGCCGCTCTGACATGCGATTTCACCGAGCTGCCCGTCATTGTACGCATCAATCCCCCCCGCACCCCCTGGCACGCGGCCGATCTCGCAGCCGTCGCATCCTTGCCGGTGGCTGGTCTCATGCTGCCCAAATCCGAAGATCCCGCCTTGATTACCGATCTGGCCGAAACGCTCGGCCCTGATGTGGCGCTGCTGGCCCTGATCGAAAGCGCCGCAGGGCTGGCGGCGGCCCGCGACATCGCGGCGGTGCCCGGCGTGACACATCTGGTGTTCGGCTCGATCGACTTCTGCGCCGACATCGGTGCTGCACATCAGCGCGAGGTGCTGCTGCCCGCCCGCAGCGAGTTGGTTCTTGCCGCCCGTCTGGCCGGGATCTGCGCACCCATTGACGGGGTCACCGCGCAGCTGGACGATCTGACCGAAACCCAGGCGGATGCCGCCCATGCGCGCGCCCTCGGCATGTCTGGTAAACTCTGCATCCATCCGCGGCAGGTCGGTGAGGTCCAGCGCGCCTTTGCCCCCTCCGCGATTGAAATCCACTGGGCAAAACGGGTCCTTGCCTCTGGCGACGGCGCGACGACCGTCGATGGCGCCATGGTCGATGAACCCGTCCGCCTGCGCGCGCGAGCCATTCTTGGGGCGCTCGCAACTGCCTGATCCCACCCCTCCGCCCAAAGCGAAAGGAAGTCTGAACATGAAGGTACTCGTGCCTGTCAAACGCGTGATTGACTATAACGTGAAGGTCCGCGTCAAAGCGGACG
>NZ_PXNU01000101.1:0-3000 GCF_041300735.1 Phaeobacter sp. SYSU ZJ3003
ACATCAATTGATACTCCCTTAGTAGCGGCGAGCGAACGGGGACCAGCCGAGCCAGAGAAGTGACTGGAATGCGTTGGGAAGCGCAGCCATAGCGGGTGATAGCCCCGTACAGGAAGCTTTGATGGACGTATTAAGTAGGGCGGAACACGTGAAATTCTGTCTGAAGATCGGAGGACCACCTTCGAAGGCTAAGTACTCCTTACTGACCGATAGTGAACCAGTACCGTGAGGGAAAGGTGAAAAGCACCCCGACGAGGGGAGTGAAACAGTACCTGAAACCGAACGCCTACAATCAGTTGGAGGCCCCTTGAGGGCTGACAGCGTACCTTTTGTATAATGGGTCATCGACTTGGTCTCACGAGCAAGCTTAAGCCGCTAGGCGAAGGCGCAGCGAAAGCGAGTCTTAATAGGGCGAATGAGTTCGTGGGATCAGACCCGAAACCGAGTGATCTAGGCATGGCCAGGTTGAAGGTGCGGTAACACGCACTGGAGGACCGAACCCACATCTGTTGAAAAAGATCGGGATGAGCTGTGCCTAGGGGTGAAAGGCCAATCAAACTCGGAGATAGCTGGTTCTCTGCGAAATCTATTTAGGTAGAGCGTCATCCGAATACCCCGGGGGGTAGAGCACTGGATGGGTAATGGGGCCCCACAGGCTTACTGATCCTAACCAAACTCCGAATACCCGGGAGTACTAGATGGCAGACACACTGCGGATGCTAACGTCCGTAGTGGAGAGGGAAACAACCCTGACCTCCGGCTAAGGCCCCCAATTCATGGCTAAGTGGGAAAGCAGGTGGGACGACCAAAACAACCAGGAGGTTGGCTTAGAAGCAGCCATCCTTTAAAGATAGCGTAACAGCTCACTGGTCTAAATAAGTTGTCCTGCGGCGAAGATGTAACGGGGCTCAAGCCATGAGCCGAAGCCGAGGATGCACATAGTGCATGGTAGCAGAGCGTAGTGTGACATAGTCTCATGTCTCCTTACTTCCTTCGGGAAGATTGGAGACAAGAGGCTTTCGATGAAGCCGGGGCGTGAGCCATCCGGTGGAGAGATCACTAGCGAGAATGATGACATGAGTAGCGACAAAGAGTGTGAGAGACACTCTCGCCGAAAGTCCAAGGGTTCCTGCTTAAAGCTAATCTGAGCAGGGTAAGCCGGCCCCTAAGCCGAGGCCGAAAGGCGTAGGCGATGGGAACCAGGTTAATATTCCTGGGCCAGGAGGATGTGACGGATTGCGACTGTAGTTCAGCCTTATCGGATTGGTTGGGCTGCTGAGCAGTCCCTGGAAATAGCCCTCCATCAGACCGTACCCTAAACCGACACAGGTGGACTGGTAGAGAATACCAAGGCGCTTGAGAGAACGATGTTGAAGGAACTCGGCAAAATACCTCCGTAAGTTCGCGAGAAGGAGGCCCGGGTTCAAGGCAACTTGGATCCGGGGGCACAAACCAGGGGGTGGCGACTGTTTATTAAAAACACAGGGCTCTGCGAAGTCGCAAGACGACGTATAGGGTCTGACGCCTGCCCGGTGCCTGAAGGTTAAAAGGAGGAGTGAGAGCTCCGAATTGAAGCCCAGGTAAACGGCGGCCGTAACTATAACGGTCCTAAGGTAGCGAAATTCCTTGTCGGGTAAGTTCCGACCTGCACGAATGGCGTAACGACTTCCCCGCTGTCTCCAACATCGACTCAGCGAAATTGAATTGCCTGTCAAGATGCAGGCTTCCCGCGGTTAGACGGAAAGACCCCGTGCACCTTTACTACAGCTTCGCACTGGCATCAGGATTGTGATGTGCAGGATAGGTGGTAGGCATCGAAACCAGAACGCTAGTTCCGGTGGAGCCTCCCTTGAGATACCACCCTTCGCACTCTTGATGTCTAACCGCGGTCCGTTATCCGGATCCGGGACCCTGCGTGGCGGGTAGTTTGACTGGGGCGGTCGCCTCCTAAAGCGTAACGGAGGCGCGCGAAGGTTGGCTCAGAGCGGTCGGAAATCGCTCGTTGAGTGCAATGGCAGAAGCCAGCCTGACTGCGAGACTGACAAGTCGAGCAGAGACGAAAGTCGGCCATAGTGATCCGGTGGTCCCGAGTGGAAGGGCCATCGCTCAACGGATAAAAGGTACGCCGGGGATAACAGGCTGATACTGCCCAAGAGTCCATATCGACGGCAGTGTTTGGCACCTCGATGTCGGCTCATCTCATCCTGGGGCTGGAGCAGGTCCCAAGGGTACGGCTGTTCGCCGTTTAAAGAGGTACGTGAGCTGGGTTTAGAACGTCGTGAGACAGTTCGGTCCCTATCTGCCGTGGGTGTAGGATACTTGAGAGGAGTTGCCCCTAGTACGAGAGGACCGGGGTGAACGATCCACTGGTGGACCTGTTATCGTGCCAACGGTAGTGCAGGGTAGCTATGATCGGAAAGGATAACCGCTGAAGGCATCTAAGCGGGAAGCCCCCCTCAAAACAAGGTATCCCTGAGGGCCGTGGAAGACCACCACGTCAATAGGCCGGAGATGTAAGTGCAGCAATGCATTCAGTTGACCGGTACTAATCGCCCGATAGGCTTGATCTGTTCCAGTAACAGACAGTCTCGTAAACACCAAAAAGCAAAACGAAACTTGGACAAAACGTTGATCTAAAAACCTTCCGCTTTTGGAAAACGACCCGTGACATAACGGGCCTGCGGCAACGGGCATTTGCTTCGCAAATATCCTGCCTGCCGCAAATACCAAAAGCCGGAGGCTTTTGGTATTTACTCGGTTTGGTGGTCATAGCACGAGCAAAACACCCGGTCCCATCCCGAACCCGGAAGTTAAGTGCCGTCGCGCCAATGGTACTTGGGCTTAAGCCCTGGGAGAGTAGGTCACCGCCAAACCTAGTAAATACCAAAAAAATCTCTCTAACGATCATAACCAACAATCTCCGCGGGATGGAGCAGCCCGGTAGCTCGTCAGGCTCATAACCTGAAGGTCGCAGGTTCAAATCCTGCTCCCGCAACCAAC
>NZ_PXNU01000102.1:0-5666 GCF_041300735.1 Phaeobacter sp. SYSU ZJ3003
CAGCCGAAGACGTTGTTCAGACGTTCCTTAACACTTGTTACGTGGTTTGACTTAGGACAAAGAACCATAACCTTATAAAAGCCATCCCCAATTATCTGAATACCATGATATTGAAACCAGTGTTCTCCTCCACACGCGCACTGGAAATTATCATCGTACATGGACATATTCATCCGGTGCTTAGTAATCTTACCAAAATCCGCTACAAAGTCCTTAAAGCTCAACATCTTCATTCGACACCCCTTGGGTAAACTGTCATTTGTAGTTATTTTTTTATGAAATCTTCGGTGCGGCGCTCGATGCAATTTTTAGGGGCTAAGAGCTGCTGACCGAACTTTTGCAGGTGCTTGTTCCCACATCTGCACAAGCTTGTCGGATACCGCGACTTGCTGCTCTACAAATGATGCGCCTTCACGTTCCATGGCTCCGGCTAGGTAGACAAGGCTTCGAAAGGTGTCTGTGTCGCCGAGTACAGCCCAGAGGAAAGTTTGAGGAACCCCTTTTCTCATTGCCCCTTTCTGAATGACCTCGACGAAAATTTGGTTTTCATCGTTGTCTCCGGCCCATGAAGGAACGTGCTTGGCGCCAGAACCAACTTCGCGTTCAGCTCTGCGTTCATTGCCATAATGTATTCGGGATTTTGCGTTCAGATAGCTTTTGAATACAGCAAAGGCGACGTAAGCGATTATCGAAATACCAGCAGTGGGCCATGCGAGCAGGAGCGCCACAAGAAAGAGAATAACCATCAGAATGGCACCCAATCTTGCGTGCTTCGATCAAATTTCAGGGTGGTAATCGGACCTCCGGAACCCGCCGGAGTGATTTCAACGACAACTTGGCTATCCGTGGCCATTAGTGCTTTCGCCTTCGCATCGTCGAGGTCAGCGCAGCGGACGGGAGGACCGTTTCCAATCGTAATTAAAATTAAGTCGGCCATTCGTAGCGACACTCCATATTGGTTATATATTTGGTTTATCGTAATATTTCCTGCTTCTTGCAATAGGACAAGAATGCAGCGCCAGGGCTCTTCGGTGGGTTGCCTTTGGCCGTTTCGCTCTTGGCGAACGCCAGCCAGTCAGAGCGCATAGCATAGTAATCCCTGCCCTTGTCCCTGGCGATGCCACGCGCCTTGTCCTCGGCCCATTCCGGCAATCGGATCTCGGGCGAGAGGTCGCTCTGTGGTGAGCGCGGACGGAAGATCACCAAGTCATCTGTGGTCAACTCCATGCGGTAGAACGGCGTGTGATCGTCCTCGATGATCTGGCGGATGTTCAGCCGGAACTTCTTCAGGGGGGCGTTGCTGCCGGTCTTTTCCTGAAGCTTGGCGAGGCCGATGTGCCATTTTGACTGGCTACCGCAGTGCTTGCGGCCGATCTCATACAGGCGGCGTTCCAGCGGGCGGCGCAGGCGGAAATAGTCGTTCGAGATCGTTATGACATCGTTGGCCTCAATCGCCCGCATAAACCAGTCAGACAGGACGACTTCGCAATAATCGAGCCGCCATATCCCTTCTTCCTGCATGACGAATCCGGCCTCGTCCACGAGGCTGAAAATCCGGACTTCACGCTTGCCGCCTGTGCGGATCGTCGTGGTGAACTGTGTCCCCTGTAGCCGTTTGAAGGCTTGCTCCAGCCGCTTGTAGTGGTTGCCCCCAATGGGACGGTTTGTGGAGATGGACAGCTCGCGGGCGCTGAACCGGACGCGCTTCCCGATCTTCTCGCCCCGGTTCTTCATGTGCATCAACTGGCTGATGCAGAAGATCAGAATATCCTTGTCCTTGATGGTGGGAAGGCCAAGGCCGGAGGGGACAATTTCCAGCCTGTTTTCGCCGTTCTGGTAAACCAGATGCCGCATGTCCGGCTTGGTCGCCAGGGAGAACAGGGGGTGCTCCATCGAGGCGGTGTCGTCCTTAGGGACGACATCCGCGATATCGAGGATGAAGAAGTCTTTCTGGGGGTGTCTATCCGGGAGCAAAGGCATGCTCACAGGCTACGGGAAATTTGACCCATCAGGAACCCCAAATTTGACCTATCAGGAACCGCGCGGGGTTCGCACTATCGGGAACCAAAGTTTGACCCATCAGGAACCCCCAAGAGGCGATTTTTCGTTTGACCCTTTCGGAACCAGAATTTGACCCTTTCGGAACCCACGTTTGACCCTTTCGGAACCCTGTGGATAGTTTCCTTTTATGGTATCAGTGAGTTAAGGGCGATTTTTGGCCCCGTAACATACTCCGTAGGTAACACTATTAACACTAGGCGTTGCCTGTGGATTATTCGCTGATCTGGAACACGCAGAACTTACCGTTCTGCTGATCGGCGATGAACCCATCCTGCCGGGTGCAGGCCCAATCCAGCCCCATGAGCTGGACACTGTCCGCAAAATCCCGGCCCAGGTAGTAATCGAACACTACCACGGAAACCAAAGCGCCCGTGGCAAGCCCTGTAAGGGCTGAGAAAGCCATCAGGAGCCAGACGTTGCGCCTACGGGCCAGAACCGTGCTTGAGGCCGCTCTACGGGCCTCTGAGAGGCTGCGCACGGCATCATCAACCTTCTCCTGCATCTCACGGGCGGTCTGATCCAGAGAATGGGCCAGACGGGACGCGCCTTCCCTGCCCCCTTGCGAGGCTGCATTCTGGACCCCCGCGATTTTTTCCGCGCTATCCTCCAGTGCGGCTTGCAGGTGCTTGAGGCGTTCTTCCGTGATCTGGCGCTTCTTCACATCGGCGATCTCGACCCGCAGCAGGGTAAGGGTATCAGTCAGGGTCTTGATGGGGTCGTTGCTCATGCCTGGTCGTCTCCGATGAATTTCCGCAGCTCATCCAGCAGGGGTTCCGCGTCCTGTTTGTCCACGGCCCGCGTCAGCGAGGTTTCCAGCAACCGGACCAGGTAGCGGGCCAGCTTTTTGTCCTTGAAGGCCGCAGGGATGATGGTCGCGCCGACGATGATCTTTCGGCGAGTGTCTTTTGTCCGTTTTTTGGTCTTGAGCCTCTGGACCCTGTTTTCGGCCTCGGCGATTTGCTGGTCGATGGTTCGGGGCATCAGAGTTGCGAGGTCCTGTTCTGGGTGCTACGGTAGAAACACTTTAAGTGCTCACTTATACATTGCCAAGGCAATGTGTGAGATCTCAACGGGGTAAACCCCAAGGCGACGCCATTCCCCTTTGCCGCTCGCGGCAACATGGGGCGGCGCTTCGCCCGCCCCAAACCCCACCAGACCAGGGCATTGCCCTGGACCAACCGCACAGGCTCACCCGCTCCGATGGCGATCTATCATTTCTCCGCAAAGATGATCTCCCGCAGCACGGGGCGCAGTGCCGTTGCCGCCGCCGCCTACCGGACAGCCGAGCGCATCGAGGACCACCGCCAAGGTTTGGAGCATGATTACTCCAACCGCACCGGCGTCCTGCACACCGAGATCCTCGCCCCTGACGGCACACCCGAAGCCCTGAGGGACCGAGCAACCTTGTGGAACGCCGTCGAGCAGGTGGAGCGGCGAAAGGACGCCCAGCTCGCCCGCGAGGTGACGGTCGCCCTTCCCCACGAGCTGACGGACGCACAACGGACCTCTCTGGTGCGGTCCTTCGTGCAATCCGCCTTTGTCGATCGGGGCATGATTGCGGATGTGGCTTTGCATGCCCCTGGAAGGGAGGGGGATGAGCGCAACCACCACGCCCATATCATGCTGACTACCCGTTCCATCGGCGCAGACGGCTTTGAGGGCAAAGACCGCTCATGGAACAGCAAGGAGCTGCTGGAGGACTGGCGCGAGAGTTGGGCCGATCATGCCAACGCCTATCTGCGCGAGATCGAGGTCGGGCGTGAGATCGACCATCGCAGCCTTGATGCACAGCGAGAAGAAAAGCTGGACTTCAAGGAGCGGGCGCTTGAGCGGGGCGACACCAAGACCGCTCACGAGCTGGAGATTGAGGCCGTGGAGCTGGACCGCGATCCCCTGCCGGATATTGGCTGGAAGGCGTGGGGCATGGAGCGGCGCGGCATCCAGACCACCGCTGGCGATCTGTGGCGCGATGCTTACGGGCGGCTGGAACAGGTCCGCGAGGTTGTGTCCGGTCTGCGCGAGCGTTTTGCCGAGACCTACGCCCGTGTGCTGGAGGTGGCCGAGCATTCCCTGAACGGGTTGGCCGAGGCGTTGCGCGGGGCGGATTTTTCGACGCTTGAGGCCGCGCATGAGCAGGTCAGAGAACGGGACAGAGAGGTAGAGCGGAGCATTGAGAACGAGCGCGATATCAGCCGTGAAAGGGATGATGGGTTCAGCTTGTGACCATCATGCCTGTTTGCGCGGCCTGCCGCCCTTGCGGCCATTTTCACGGGCGGCGGCGGCTTTCGCTGGCGATTTGGCCTGCCCTGCCCGCCGGGCCATATAGGCTTTGGTTCCGAACAGTCCCGCCAGCAAGCCGGGGATGGACAGGTCCACATCGAGGGCTTCCCAATGCAGGCCGTAACCAGCACCGAGGATTTCAACCGCGGCGAGGTCTTCGTCCTTTGCAGTCTCCAACCCCTGCGCCACACGGGGTGGAAAGGCGAAGGTGCAGCCGTTGGTTAGATCGACGATGATACGGCTGTTTCGCTTGTCATAGCGCACTGCATCCGCGCGCGGCTCGGTCTGCTGCGCGATGTGGCCACGCTCAATGGCGGCATTGATTTCAGAATCTGTCATTTCAACCATGGATTTCCCTCCATCTGGCAAGAAACGCCTCTTGCTGGTCCTGGACGATCTGCACGGCCCGTCGCACATCGTTCCCCTTCATGCCCTGGGCCCAGACAAGAGCTGGAGCCCCGTCAGGCCCGATCAGATTGATCTTGACTTGCCCATCACCGAACACATGCACATGGGCCGGCTCATGATCGTCTGTGAAGATGATGACGCGCAGACCATGCGCTCGGTATATGGTGACCATAACTGAATTTAACCTATCATGATGGGTTTTTCAAGAGACTTGCAAACCGCCTATTGGCGGGTGTTTCCGATGTGTGTATCCTGAACGGCAAGAAAACCAAGGGGAAACCCCCGTGAAATACAGGCGGAAACACCATGAAACTGACACTTGGACAGGCGGCGAAAACCGCGAAGCGTTCAAAGGGCACGCTGTCAAAAGCCCTTAATTCAGGCGGCATATCTGCCGAGAAGGACGACAAGGGCCGCTGGCAGATTGATCCGTCAGAGCTTTCCAGGTGGATGTCCGCGAACCCGTTTCCGAACAGTCCTAAAAACCAATCGGAAACCCCGGAGGAAACGCATGAAAACAGCGCCTTGGGCGTCGAAGTTAAGATGCTTAGAGAGCGGATCGACGCCATGACCGCCGAGCGCGACAGGGAGCGCGGCCAACTCGTCGATCAGATTGAGGATTTGCGCACTCGCTTGGATGGTGCAGAGGCTGAGCGGGCGCGTCTCAATGCACTTCTGACCGATCAGCGTGAGGTTTCCACTGCATCAGTTAAGCGCGGTTTTTGGGGAAGGGTTTTAGGAAAGTAGATACCTCAGCTTCCTGGGGTATTTTGTTCCTCTAGGAGAGCTGGGCTGCCGCCCTCGTAGCCGCAAGCAAAAGTTCATCCTCTTGCCCAACCACTGCGGCACCCGCCAAACTCTCAAAACCTCTAAAGCCGAAACCGAGCCTCGTTTTGATTTTAAGGAAAGTCTGAAAA
>NZ_PXNU01000103.1:0-299 GCF_041300735.1 Phaeobacter sp. SYSU ZJ3003
CAACGCCTTGGCCGAGAGCATCATCGGCTTGTTCAAGACCGAAGTCATCGAGTTCTTCGGCTCCTGGAAATCCGTCGGCCATGTCGAGTGGGAGACCCTCCAGTGGGTCAGCTGGTACAACACCGAGCGGCTACATGGCGCTATTGGCTATCGGCCGCCGCAAGAAGTGGAGGAAACCTTCTACGCGAGCATAAATGCTCTTGATCACGTCGCCTAAGTTTTGAACAAAAAACTCTCCGGCAAACCCGGGGCGGTTCATGGCTTCACTTACGGATCAGGGTCAAACCAACGACAGCTCT
>NZ_PXNU01000104.1:0-4867 GCF_041300735.1 Phaeobacter sp. SYSU ZJ3003
GCCGTGTTGATGCTGGCAAGCCATTTGTTTTCCCAACGGTATATCCGAGCACTTTCAGAAAGCTTTCCTCAGCCCTCTCGAAATCGCCACCACCATGACCACTTCCAACATCTGTGGTTGGCCATTTGAAAGCTTCCACTTCGGGCAAATCTCGGACCCTTCGCCTCCACTCCTTTTCGACAGCTGAAACAATCAAGAGGTGTTCGTTTTTCTTTTGGCCTGTCGAATTGGCTGCACGGGATGTATTTGCCTTCCAGAGGTTTAGGAGTTGCTCGTTGTTTGACTTGGACAGGGAAGAGCGAATTCTTTTTCCGCTTTCAACGAGTGATGACATCTCTCGCTTATGACGAGCTTTTGCTTGCCGCTTCACGTCTTCATCTCTGCGAGCTTCTTTTGATTTCCGCCTTTCCAACCTCTTTTTGGTTTTTTGCTCTTTGGCTGCCCGCTGTTGATCGAGATGTCGCTGTTTTCTAGCAGCTGTTTCAATAGTCTTGGCCCATGATTGAAAGTGGCGCTGGTAGATTACGTCTATTTCCACATCATGGCGGATGACGGTTTGCCCCTTGAAGGTCAGGCCGACCGTAAAATTCGGCCCTTCCTGTGGAGACCCGACCCACATTTCGTCTCTCATCACAGTGAAGAGGCGCACGAAAACCTGGTTGAAGATCGGATCGTCACCAAAGCCGTGCAATTCCTGATAAGCCTTGCCGACAGCAACCCACTCTTTTGGCTGATCCGCCAAGCTGTTCAAAACAAAAAGCGACAATTTTCTAAGAGCATCGAGACTAAGCTCAAATTTGGATTTACTCACGAACATCCGCCCAAAAAATCAATTACTTAAGCTCCTTCTAAGATTGCTCTCAAAGGGACAATTTTATTGCGACCTTACTTCAAAAGAGGTAGGCGACTCCTCAGCGCGCCATCGATCGAAGCAAGCAACGACTCTGGGAAATCCTCTGGAAGCAGGTTGAACTTGGCCTCAACGATCGCGTGCGAGGTCTCCTGCAGTTCTTCGAACAGGCCCTGTACGACAGCGCGGGATAAGCCGGATTGAACTCCGGTCTCCACGATGTGCCGACCAACGATATTCGAAACCTTGTAGTGGTTTGAGTTGCCGAAATTCATGGCCAGTTTGAAGTACTTTCGCTCGATCTGCCGTGCGTCGACGGTCGGCTGCACCGTCAGCACGTCGTAGAGCGGGGCCATGCGGAAACGGCCGCCTGGTAAGAGGCTGATACTGAAATTCTTGCCATGCCCATCTGTCGCGCCCAGCAGCCAGAACAGGACATTCGCTTTGAAAAAATCGTACCGGTCTTTGTTGGGGTCATCACTTCCCAACAATAGATCCATGATATCTGAGATTCCTGGGCCGCCCTCGTTCTGGTACTTCTGGGTAGGCACAACGGACAATGCTTGACAGCAATCCTCCTGCGGCAGACGGATCAAGCGGCCATCAGACGTCCAGCGCCGATCAAAACGCTCAACCACCAAGGCTTTCTTGTCGCCAAACTGAGCCATTTCGACATTCGCTGCCCGAAGTCCAAACGCCTCCATCAGCGTGAGACACAAGTATTCATTCTCAACGCTGTCGGACAGATCCATGCCGTTGGGCAGTCTACCTATTTGCGGCTTGATGATGTGCGTGGTTGGCGTCGTACCGGTTGGCTCAATCCACTGGCCATCTTTACGAAGCAGCGCTGTTTTTTCCTGCGCGCCAGCGACAGAAATTCGGAAGTCATTCTCGCGGCGGATACCCAGTGGCGCGAGGTCGAGGTCGCTCAAAATGGCCCCGATCTGCACCTCGTCGACAAGTTCTCCAGTCAGCTCGGACATTGGCTGTGGCTCATGTCCATCGGGAAGGAACTGCAGCGCACCAATGCAGTCCCGCCCAATTTGGGACAGCAAGCTAAAGGCATCGACGCCCTCGGCCCCGACGCGCTCTGCGACCCTTCGGCGAATGAGATCACTGTCGGGCAACAGGTTGTCAAAGACGGCCATCACAGGTGCGCCGCTGTAGCGGTTCTCCTGCAATGGCAACGATAGCGACACCGGCATCCGGTGCTCCCACTCGAGCCAGTCTCGTGCATAGGCAAAACTGACGCCGCCTGAGGGCTCACGTACCAATTGACCCAAGAGCCGCGAGTTCAGAAAGACGTTCAGCGGTGTGTAGCTGCGTTTGCGGCCCATGTCAGAAAATGTCCTCAAGCCCGTCTGATGTGCCTTTGCTGCGCTCGGTCACGGTAATTTCAAGCTCCAAGGCAGCGATCAAATCGAATACCGTTTCCAGCTTGGTTCCGCCGCTGCCGTTCTCGATCTTGGAAATTGTCTCTTGCCAGACACCGCTCATCGAGGCGAGTTCCTTCTGGGTAAGGTTCTTTGCCTTCCGAGCCTGGCGAATTGCGTGGCCCAAGTTTTTTGATGTACGAACGAGGTGCTTCATGGCGGTTCTCCTGCCACTGTATATGACCCCTGGATCATAAATTGTCAATATGACCCCCAAATCATAAAGCCGCAGTATGATCTAGGCATCATAGACCTCAACAGCGTTGCAAGCTGCCTCCCAGACTTCGCCAATACAATCACGCCTGCAGCCCCGCCGCGCGCACCTGCTCAAGCGTCACCAGCTTTGACGCAATCAGATCCTCGATCTGCCGGTTTGTGATATGGCGGCACAGGGGGTGGCGCTCGTGGATCCACTCGGCGAGGCTCGCACGGCCTTTGGCTTCGGCCGCTCGAGCCTTCTCGCGATCCGCCTGTATCTGGGCAAGCCCCTTCTCCCATCGGCGCATCTTGAACCAATTGTCCGAGAAACAGACCTTGCTGCGGGTGTAGCCCTCGCTCTCCTTCGCATAGGCCTTGACCGCCTGAATCAGGTCATCGGGCTCTACCCCAGCGTTCACGGCTGCTGCGATAAGGCGCAGACTGGTTCGCCGGTCTCGGACCCTGTCCTCGGGATAGGCTGCCAAGATCTTCTCAGCTTCAAGATCTTCAACCTCCTCCGCCGCCTCGCGCCTGCGCGTAGGTGGTTTATGGATGGTTTTAGGATGGTTTGGGGTCCACCGTGAACCCCGTACCCCGTTCACCGTGGACCCCGTACCGGGTTCAGGCTGGACGGGGTTCACAGTGACCCCCGTCTCAATATCGGGCTCGGCCGTGGGTTCGAGCGCAACCACGCGCTCCAGAACAATGCGGTAAATGACGGTGTAACCGTTCTTGCAGTGTCGCCGCCCTGTCTCGATCAGAATGCCTTCTCGCAAGAAATCGATGATGGTGCGCTTCACCGTGCTTTCGCTGAGCTCAGTATGGCGCTGGATGGTCCCTTTGGAGCACCAGATGCCTGAGCCATCATCGCTCGCCTTATCCGCCAGGAACATGATGATCTGCTTGCGCGCAGCGCTGCCAAAGCGACGTTCGGCGCATTCATTTGCGATGCGCCAGCTCATTGGACCACCTCACCAGTCAGAGGCCGCGAAAAAGCTGACTGAGCGTTTGCGGTAAGGCATTGGCCCGTGCTAATGTCATTCGAAAGCTGACAGGCTTTTTCTATTTGGCCCCGGTTCACAGTTGCCGCTGTGACGGGGCCTTTTTCGTTTTGAACCGGCGAATTTAGCTTTGAAACTTTCGCTTTTTGTTCGCTTTTTGTCAGGGGGCATTTTGCACCCCTAAATCGTTGTTTTTGCTTTATCTCTTTCTGGATTGCAAATCCGTGTACACCGGTTCGATTCCGGTACTCGCCTCCATACATCTTTCTGGTCCCTATATCCTTGATTTGTTATGATGTGTGATGGACGGCGGCACTGTCGCTGACATTACGATTGACATTACAGATGGCATTGTGGGGAGCTGAGGAGTGGACTGGCATCCAGCGAGTGTTAGCCTTCGGAACGGCAGATACTACGTCGTCATGACGGTGCCACGCGAGGCACGTGCCGCAGTGAAGGGGCAGGCACAGGTTCGTGTGGCAGCCAATACGACAGATCGGGCTATCGCAGAAAAACGCCGCTTTGAGTTGGAAGGTCAGCTACGGCAGCGGGTGTTGGAAGCCGTGGGAAAGCATCGGCTAGCTGAGCGTGAGAGCCGATACCAGAGAGCCGTTAAGCTGCTCCATTTGGCTGACAAGCCGTACGACCACGTTTATGAGCCGGAGTTCTGTGATGTGGTAGAGCGGACGTTCTCTGAGCTGCCAGAGACCCCGGATCAGGCAAAACAAGCAATCCATGAGATGGAAAGGTTGGTCTTCGAGCTGCAGGAGCTGGATAGGCGGCCTGCAGATGCTGCTGGCTTTCTCGAGATGTATGAGCGTTTCGATGGCCCACCGCCCAGCGCTGAGGATGCAAGTGCCTCTGTGGAGGCCGCGAAGAGGGAGCTTTCCGCCACTTTTGGATTGGGGGGTGATGTCCTGAGGTTGAAGGCAATGCTCACCCGTTTTGAGCAAACCCTAGAGCTGCGCGTTCGCCAGGGGGATATCAAACAGAAGACGGCCAAAGCCCGGATTCGACATATCCACCAGTTCATTGATCTGGTCGGAGACCTTCCCATTGATGAGGTGGAGGCAAAGCATGCCTACGCCTTTGCTCAGCGCCTTTCGGAGGAGCATGGTAATTCGACCATCAAGACCCGAGTAAGCGATATATCGACCATGCTGGAGGAGGCTGTAAGAACCGGAGACCTAAAGCGCAATCCGTTCGTGGGCCTCAAACTCAGTGGCTATGGCGCAAAGCGACAGAACTACGCGCCGTTGTCCGACGATCTTTTGCATCACCTTTTCTCGATACCGAAACTGCCCGACGAGATACGTGATCTGAATCGCTCCGAGTTTGTCGGAGACCATCAACTTAAGTAAGGATGATGGTTATGACGAAAAGCA
>NZ_PXNU01000105.1:0-4567 GCF_041300735.1 Phaeobacter sp. SYSU ZJ3003
CCTTCAAGGTCCCGCTCAGTCTACCGCAACCCGCTCAGAGCACGAGGTTTTTCAGACTTTCCTTAAACTATGTTTTTAAGAGAAGCCGCGCCCAGCGTCGTCTGGGGCGCGTTTAAAGGCGGAAAATCCGAATTTTTTCGGAAAATCCAGCTTATTGGCTTGGCGGCAATTCATTCCGTTACTATTCCTATGCGTGTTTAAAGAAACATGATACATGTAAATTTCAATTCAATTATCTTTATTTATTTGAAAAGGTGATTTTTCACTACATCTTTGCGTCGCATTGTTGTAATTTGATCCTGCGATCACGGTCGATTAGGTGGATTAATGTGTAATTTGATCAAGTTGAATCAGTTCGGCGCGTTCGGTGTATTTCTGTCGGATGGCAGCAGCGTACCCCTAGGGGCCAAGCATCAGGCCTTGATGGCCCTTTTGGCGACCTCAGCATCGGGTATCCGAACAAGAGCATTTTTAGAACACACTTTGTGGAGCCTTGCTCAACCTGAACAAGCAAAGGCCAGCCTGAGGACGGCATTATCGACGCTAAAACGCCATCTGGGACCGGAAGCGGCCCAGGCGATTACGGCTAACCGGGAACGCGTTACTCTGGACCTGTCACGGGTGGAGTTCATTGAGCCCGAGGATCAGGCCGAGTTCATGGAGGGTTTCGAACTGCCGCATGAGACCCGGTTCGAAAGCTGGCTGGCCCAGATGCGCGCGGACTTCGAGGCAAAGCAGACAGGGCAGCCCACCGGCGGCGCTGGGCAAATCGGGCAAACCGGTCGGGTGCAGTATAATGATCTTCTGCCTCCGATCGCGGTCTTGCCCTTCGTGCAGCACACCCCGGGCGAGGACACCTCGCCCCTGGGTTCATTGCTGTCCGAAGAACTGTCTCGCTGCCTTGCACGCAGTCAGGCTTTCACCGTGACATCTTATCTGGCCTCGCGGCAATTCGACCCGAACCGGATCCGCCCGATCGAAGTCTCGCAGGTGGCTGGGGTGAACTATTTGGTGTCTGGTGTGGTGCATGTGCGCGGGCAGATGATGAATGCGGATATCGAGTTGCACGATGCGGTACGCGAAAAGGTGATCTGGTCGCGCAGCTTCCAGGGGCCGTTGTCGGACCTGATGGCGGGACAAAGCGCGGCCCTGAGAGATGCCACGCGCCAAATCGGTCAAACGGTGGTGGGCGAATCGATCCGCCTTATCGGCTTCAAGCCGCTGGCAGGGCTGGAGGGGCACACGCTGTTAATGGGCGCGATTTCCCTGATGCAGGACATGAACCCCGCTTCCTTTGAAAAGGCACGTGAAATCCTGAACGTGCTGCTGAGCCGGGCCCCGCAGCATCCGCTTGCTCTGACATGGATGGGGTTCTGGCATGTACTGCGGATCCAGAAGGGTTTTTCCAACGATCGACAGCTTGATATCCATCTTGCGGAACAGCTTGCGACCTCGGCGCTCAGCGCGGATCCGTCTTTCTCGTTGGCGCATACGCTGAAGGGCGTGATTTCCAGCCATCTCCTGTTCCATTTCGATCTGGCGCAGACTTCCTATGATCTGGCTTTGAAGGACAATCCAAACGAAGCCTTGGCCCTGCTGCTCAAAGGTACCACCAGGGCCTATCAGGACCGCCCGGACGAGGCGGTACAACTGACTGATGCTGCGCGGCGGCTGTCCCCACTGGGGCCGCAACGCTATTATTTCGACGCGGAATCCGCAGTCGCGAACCTGACCGCGCGAAATTATGGGCGGGCGATCGAGCTTGCGGACCGGTCGCTTGAGGCAAATGCCTCCTATCCGACCAGTCTGGGGACCAAGGCCATTGCTTTGCAGATGTCGGGGCGCACCTCTGAAGCCCGCGATACGGTTAAGGATCTTCTGAAGGCCGCGCCAATGTTCAATATGAGCCGGTACCACAACTACACGCCGCTTGCGGCAGGACCCGCCGGAGAGGAATGGGGGCATGCGCTGAAAATGGCGGGTGTCCCGGACTGATACCTCTCTGATCCAGAGCACCACGCTGAATCGAGGGGAGGCGCTGGCTGCCTGCCACCCGGCAAATCTGTGGGTCTCGGTTCATCGAGCGGCCCTTTTTTGGGAACCGCCTTGTGTCTGTGGCCGTCTTGAGGCTCCTTGTCTGTCAAAGGTCCGGGCCGACGTCGTTCCGGGCTGACACAGAAAATGGAGCCCCATCATGAAAGCCGTCGTTTACCGCGCCTTCGGACCTGCCCAAGAGGTCCTGTCCCTTGAAACCCTGCCAGCACCCGAACTTGCCTCTGGCGAGGTACGCGTCGCGCTGGCCTATTCCGGCGTCAATCCTTCCGATGTCAAAGCGCGGGCCGGAGCACGGGCGGGTGTCACCGAACTGCCCTTTCCCGCAATCATTCCTCATAGCGATGGCGCGGGCGTCATCACCGAAGTCGGCGAAGGCGTGGATCCGGCGCGGGTCGGGCAGCGGGTCTGGATCTGGAACGGTCAGTGGCAGCGCGCCTATGGCACCGCCGCAAGCGAGATCTGCCTGCCGCAGGAGCAGGCGGTGCCCATGTCTGACACGGTCGATTTTAAAACCGGCGCCGCGCTTGGCATTCCGGGGCTGACCGCCTGTCATACCGTGTTCTCCGGTGGCGAGGTTTCCGGCAAAACCGTTCTGGTGCAGGGCGGGGCAGGGACCGTAGGTCTTCTGGCTGTACAATTGGCCAAATGGGGCGGTGCGCGGGTGATCGCGACCTGTTCCGCAGCTGCGCGAGACCGTGTTCTGGCGGCCGGGGCCGACGCGGTGCTGGATTACAGCGCTACGGACCTCAGCGACCAGATCATCGCCGCAAATCACGGCCAGCTCGTCAATCTGATCGTCGAGGTGGAGTTTGGCGCCAACGCCGAGGTGGACGCGGCAGTGATCGCCCCGAAAGGCCGGATCACGGCCTATGGCTCGGCAAAGGCGATGCAACCCGCCTTGCCCTTCTATCCGCTGATGTTCAAGGCGGTCACGTTGGAGATGGCTCTGGTCTACCTGCTGACGCCGACCCAACGCGAGGCGGCGATCGCCCGTTTGAATCGCGCCCTGGAGGCTCAGGTCCTGTCGGTTCCCGTGGCGAAAATCTTTCCTCTGGCCGAGGCCGCCGCAGCGCATGAAGCCGTTGAGGGTGGTGATCGCAAAGGCGTGATTTTGCTGCAAACTTCTGAAAATCCAATGAAATAAGGGGCGAGAAGGGGGGGCGCCTGTGGTGTTGGAAAAAGGATGTCAGATTTTTTCAAAAACCCTCTTGCACCCCCCCGCAACTAACTTTAGACAGCGCCTCACCGATGGGGTGTAGCCAAGTGGTAAGGCAGCGGTTTTTGGTACCGTGTATCGTAGGTTCGAATCCTACCACCCCAGCCATCGGCCTTCTGAACATCGTAGCAAGAGCGGGAACGCCACAGAGGCAGCAAACTGCCCCTAGGAATGCCCCTGCGTCGCACTGGCCTGCTTCGGCCTTGTAGGGGGCTCTTTGAAGCTACCTGCTCCTTTGCTGAACAACATCACTAGAACAGCCTCTTCGGGGGGAAGGTACCCTATGAGAGGGATATCTCTCTATAATAGGTATAAGTAATGGATAAGGAGAAAGAAGAAGAGGAAGGTGGAGATCCTAGGAGGGATACTTGATATAGATTCCTCCTATAGGATCTAGGTCTATAAGCAGTTGTATCCCTGAGCATAATCGCCTTTGGTTCAAGCAATCACTATCCGAAGAGGCCTTGTCCATGGCAGAGATCAGCAATCCTAGGTATTCTCGCCCCATCGACGTTCACCGTTGGTCTGATCACCCTGAGGTGAAGGCCTTGGTAGAAGAGATATGGCAGGATTACCTTCCTTGGCAGATTACTGGGAAACAGGGGGAGAGGAGGCCGGGGCCGCAGCCGAAGACGTCCTTCAAGAACCAGTTGCGAGTGCTGATCCTAGACCTCTATGTGGCATGGCTGGAGGATCCCGAGTTGAGTATCGGGATGTCTATGTCTCCAAACGAGTGGAACGCAAATTCCCGGTACAATGCCCTCCACCTGTCCAAGAAGCTGATCCCTATCACGGAAGCATTGAGCATTGCTGGGTTGGTTGACTTGGCCAAGGGCAGCTATGCCGGTCCGGGAGCCAAGAGCAACAGAACTACGCGCATCAGGGCGTCTGAGGGGCTTCAAAACATGTTCAGGGACGCCAAGTTCCAACGCGACGATGTGCACCGCTTCGACGGTCAGGAAGTCATAATCCTGCGGGATGAAAAGGTGGCCGGGAAGGTCGGAAAAGAAGTTGAGTATACTGACACCCCAAACACCAATGCCATGCGGAGCGAGTTGAAGTCGTATAACGATCTACTGGCCGCTTCATTCATTGATATTGCGACATTACAAGAACCAATTATTCCTCGAGAGGACGCGGTGGATGGCTCTCTCCCTGTGCGCATCCACCCAGATCACGCCCGATTGCGCCGTGTTTTCAGCCGCAAAGACTGGTCCATGAATGGCCGGGGGGATGTCCCGGTTGATGTTGAAGTTTGCCTGAAGGGTGGCGTTGCTTTCCCTGAGCCGTAGGCTC
>NZ_PXNU01000106.1:0-4489 GCF_041300735.1 Phaeobacter sp. SYSU ZJ3003
AGGAGCCAAACCAGCGTTGCACAGAAAGAAAAGGACTTGAAAATGTAATTTCCTCATGCAGATCGATTTTCCAGAACACGGTCTCGCCCCGGATCTCGACCGCCCCGAAATCGTGCCATCCCTCGGGATCATTCTCAGGCTCGAATGTGGCAAACTCACCGGTCGCCTTCACCGCCTCGGCCATGAAGCCGTCACCAGCCTCCATAAGCGCGCGAGTGACATGCATCCGGCCCTGGATTGGTTCAGCGGGCGGCACCCCAAGGCATGCAAGTTTACGAAACGCGTCGTTCTGCACCGCGATCACGGTCGGATCCGGACGGTCTGGCTGGGGTTGAACATTCATGGACATGGGGATCTCCCTTGAGAATTTGAAACACCCTTCTCAAAGCCCGCTTTTTCTTTTCCGCTTGGCGGAGGAACCCAGACAAACCTGCCCGAACCAAACAGTTCCGACAGTCCGCTAAGCGGGACAAAGCACTCTTTCGCTGCGCTTGCTCGAATGGCAGCGACGAGTAACTAGGGATTCTCTCTCCTGCGCCCTTTCTTTCAGTCCACTTGTTTGCAGTGAAAATTTAATTCGGGGGATCTGTATATCCCATTTGGCATGATCGGCAGGTATCCTTCCAATCGTTGCGGCTGTGAAAGCGCGGCTTGAGTCATGATCGATCACCTGCCAGCACAATGAACACTACTTTGCTTCGCGGAATGTCGCGTTGAATGCGATGGAGACGCGCTCTTCTTGAGTTTCGTTCGGGTAGACCCAATGTACGAGGTAGGAGGGAAATAGAACCAGTTCGCCTGGATGCGGTCGGAACTTGCGTGCCGCCCCGAATATCGGGGATTTGAGGATGCGCCAGTTTGGCAGATCGGTGCGCGGATTGAGAAACTCGATTTTGCCAGATTCACCTTTTTCGACGGCGGGTTGGGACACATAGTAAACGCCAGACCAATGTGCACCCGGATGGGTGTGCGGGGCATTGAAACCTCCCGAAGGCGTTGAATTCATCCATCCAAAAAGATCCAGTTTCTGCGTTGCGAGGTCCAGATCAGGGCTGACGTTCTGGGTAGCTATGTAGGTCGCAGCCTCAGCCACGGTCTTGAGTTGCATGATACACGGTGTGGTGGATTCAAACAAATCTCCGGAAGAATGCCATGCGCCATAGTTGGATTTGGCGACACCCTCGCTTTGCTTGCGTAGGCGCGCGCCTTCTTGCAACAGATCACGGTTGAAGGCATCCGCGTCCGGGAGCCGGAAACGAAACAGCGGGGTTGAGAAGAGTTCTTCGCAATCGGTTTGCTCAAGTGTGTCCATGGTCATATTCCGTATCGTTATGGCCCCCGCATAAGATCGCGGGGGCCAGATTTCGCTATTCTACTGTGATTGTGATCACTTCGGAAAACACCGGAGCATTGTGCGGGATGTGGTCCTTGTCGCCAAGGACAAGCTGCAGCTTGTGAACACCGGGAGCGAGTTCAATCATCGTCTCTGTCTGCCCTTTTCCGAAGTGCAGCAGACTGTCGTCAGCAGGCATGTTCATATTGAACTCTTCGGCACCATCCTCGCCTTCACCTAGAGCCGGGCGATCGATCAGCAAGTGGTGGTGGCCGGTGTTCTCGACGTCAACGCCCGCAGGCGCGACGCCCATGCCTGTCAGACCAAAGATGACTTTCACAGGGCTCTGAACGGTATCGCCATCCTGCAGGTTCACGAAATACTGGACGCTGCCGGGGGCCGCTGGGGTCTCGCCCGCAAGTGCGGCAAGCGGGGCCATGATCAGCGTCGCAGCGACAAGAGTAAGTTTACGCATTGAATAATTCCTTTGTTGGTTGTCTTCAGAGTTCTGCCAGGGCGACGCTACATGCGCCGCCCTGGCATTTGACTCACGGTTGATCCGCAGTCGGTTTCTTGCTCGATTGGCTTCGTTGCCTGAAACGGTGCCTGCGCTTACGCCCGAGGGGACTTTCGGGCGCAAGTTCTGGTTCGCCGGGTTCCGTTACGCGAGATCGAAGCGATCAAGGTTCATCACCTTCGTCCAGGCTGCGACGAAATCCTGGACAAAGGCCAAATGCGCATCTTCGCTGGCGTAGACTTCGGCCAAGGCACGCAGTTGCGAGTTGGATCCAAACAACAGATCAACGCGGGTGCCGGCCCATTTCACCTGACCTGTCGCACGGTCCCGGCCTTCAAAGAAATCAGCCTGATCTGTCTTCGGCGCCCAAACCGTATCTCTTGTCAGTAGATTGGCGAAATAGTCATTGCTGAGCGTTCCCGGGCGATCGGTAAAGACACCGTGCATTAATCCGTCAGCATTGGTGTTCAATACTCGCAGGCCGCCGAACAACGCCGTCATTTCCGGAGCGGTCAATGTCAACAGCTGTGCACGGTCTATCAGCAACTCTTCCGCCGAGCGATTGAGGCCCGCCTTGAGATAGTTCCGGAAACCGTCGGCCACAGGCTCCAGGACCGCAAAAGACTCAACGTCGGTTTGTTCCTGCGTCGCATCCGTCCGGCCGGGCGCAAAGGGAACCGCAATATCGTGGCCGCCAGCGCTTGCTGCTTGCTCGATGCCGACACATCCACCCAAAACAATCAGATCTGCAAGTGACACGCGCTTCCGGCCTGAGCTAAAGGCAGTCTGGATTGCTTCCAGCGCCGCGATGACCTCGCCTGAGTTCGATTGCGTGTTCACCTCCCAGTCTTTTTGCGGTGCGAGCCGCAAACGCGCGCCGTTGGCTCCACCACGGTTATCGCTGCCACGGAACGTCGACGCAGAGGCCCATGCGGTTGAGACGAGTTGCGAGACTGACAGGCCAGAAGCCAGTATTTGCGACTTCAGCGCCGTGATGTCTTGCTCTTCGATCAGATCGTAGTCCGCCACCGGAACGGGGTCTTGCCAGATCAATTGCTCGGTGGGAACCATGCTGCC
The DNA here is from genome assembly GCF_041300735.1 of Phaeobacter sp. SYSU ZJ3003. NCBI lineage: Bacteria > Pseudomonadati > Pseudomonadota > Alphaproteobacteria > Rhodobacterales > Roseobacteraceae > Phaeobacter > Phaeobacter sp. SYSU ZJ3003. The sequence continues at coordinate 2,928 of NZ_PXNU01000106.1, forward strand.
GACATAGCGGCTGACCGGTCCCATATCGCGGTGCGTCAGTTTGAACCAGGCACGCGCGAAAGCGTCAGCAAAGGCGTCTGGGTCTTTGTGGAACCTGCGTGAGATTTTCTCATATGCAGGGTCCATGCGCAGGGCGAGGTCACTTGTGAACATGACCGGGGCATGGGTCTTGTTTGGGTCATGGGCGTCGGGCACCATTCCTTCGGCGTTTGCGTCCGTGGGGATCCATTGCTGGGCACCGGCCGGACTACGAGTCAATTGCCATTCGAAACCGAACAGCATGTCGAAATACCCGTTGTCCCACGCAATTGGCGTGGGCGTCCAAGCACCTTCGAGTCCGCTGGTGATCGTGCTGCCTGCATTGCCAGTGCCAAAACTGTTCTTCCAGCCAAAGCCCTGCTCTTCAAGTGCGGCGGCCTCGGGTTCACGACCGACATATTTGCCGGGATCAGCAGCCCCATGGCCCTTGCCGAAGGTGTGACCACCTGCAATCAATGCGACGGTTTCCTCGTCGTTCATGGCCATCCGGGCAAAGGTATCACGAATGTCGCGGGCGGATGCCAACGGATCGGCGACGCCATTGGGACCTTCGGGATTTACATAGATCAGCCCCATCTGGACCGCGCCTAGCGGATTGGCCAGTTCCCGATCGCCACTGTAGCGTTCGTCGCCCAACCAGGTCGTTTCAGGTCCCCAATAGATGTCTTCTTCCGGCTCCCAGATATCAATACGGCCACCACCAAACCCGAAGGTCTTGAGGCCCATCGAATCCAGCGCACAGGTGCCTGCAAAGATCATCAGATCGGCCCAGGAAATCTTCTGGCCGTACTTTTGTTTGATCGGCCACAGCAGTGCGCGGGCCTTGTCGAGGTTGCCGTTTGTTGATTTCCATTGAGAAGTGACCCGGTATTTTCACCGAGATTTGACCCACCCTTGATTATGTATCAGCGGTTACTTTGTGGTCAATGCTGGTGTCTCCTTTCTCTTTTTCTTTGCGGCTTCTGAGCTGGCTTTGTAGCGGTAGCTGTCGTTGCCGGTTTCCAGGATGTGGCAGCGGTGTGTGAGCCTATCGAGAAGCGCAGTTGTCATCTTGGCATCGCCGAAGACCTGGGCCCATTCCGAGAAGCTGAGATTGGTGGTGATGATCACGCTGGTCCGTTCGTAGAGTTTGCTCAGCAGGTGGAACAGCAGCGCGCCGCCGGATGAACTGAACGGCAAGTAACCCAATTCATCCAGAATAACCAAGTCGATCTTGGTCAGCATCTCGGCCAGTTTACCGGCCTTCCCGAGGGCCTTTTCCTGTTCCAGGGCGTTGACGAGTTCGACGGTCGAGTAGAAGCGCACTTTGCATTTGTGATGCTCGATGGCCTGAACGCCGATGGCGGTGGCGATGTGGCTTTTGCCCGTACCGGGGCCGCCGATCAGGACAACATTTTCCGCATTTTCCATGAACTCGCCGCGGTGCAATTGCCGGACAGTGGCCTCGTTGATCTCGCTGGGGTCGTGTCTCGGAGTTGGTGGAAATTTGAAGGCGGCGTAATCTCCGGGTGAACATCCACCCA
>NZ_PXNU01000107.1:0-4465 GCF_041300735.1 Phaeobacter sp. SYSU ZJ3003
TGCTCATACGTGGGTCTCCTCTGTGAGCAGTTACCACGTCAGCGCACAAAATTCAGGATAGTCCCCTCAATCTGCGGCAATTGCGCCCCTCCTGCCATGCACCCTTAAAAATATCGCTGGGTGGCCTCACGCGCGCGCTTGACCAAACTCAAAATCCGAACCATATCCCCAGACCATGACAGAGCTCTCAAAGATCCGCAATTTCTCCATCGTCGCCCATATCGACCATGGCAAATCCACCCTCGCTGACCGGCTCATCCAGGAGACCGGGACGGTGGAGTCACGCGATATGAAAGAGCAGCTTCTGGACGCGATGGATATCGAGCGCGAGCGCGGCATCACCATCAAGGCCAACACGGTTCGGATCGACTACAAGGCCGACGATGGCGAGACCTATGTGCTCAACCTCATCGACACCCCCGGTCACGTCGACTTTGCCTATGAGGTCTCCCGCTCCATGCGCGCGGTTGAAGGCTCGCTGCTGGTTGTGGACAGCACCCAAGGGGTCGAGGCGCAGACGCTGGCCAATGTCTATCAGGCGATCGATGCGGATCATGAGATCGTCCCGGTGCTGAACAAGATCGACCTGCCCGCATCCGATTGCGATCGCGTGGCCGAGCAGATCGAGGATGTGATTGGCATCGACGCAAGCGAAGCCATTCAGGTCTCGGCCAAAACCGGGCAGGGCATTCACGAAACGCTGGAAGCGATCGTACAGCATCTGCCCGCTCCCGCAGGCACCCGCGATGCGCCGCTCAAAGCCATGCTGGTGGACAGCTGGTACGACGCTTACCTGGGCGTGATCGTGCTGGTGCGCATCATGGACGGCGTCCTAAAGAAAGGCATGCGGGTCAAGTTCATGTCGAACGACACCCTGCACCATGTGGACCGGATCGGCGTCTTCCGCCCTGCCATGCAGGTGGTGGATGAACTCGGCCCGGGTGAGATCGGCTTCCTGACCGCCTCGATCAAGCAGGTACGCGACACCCGCGTCGGCGACACCATCACCAATGACCGGAACGGCTGCGAGGTGGCTCTGCCGGGCTTCAAACCGGCGCAGCCGGTGGTGTTCTGCGGTCTCTTCCCGGTGGATAGCGCCGAATTCGAAGACCTGCGCGACGCCATCGACAAGCTGGCTCTCAACGACGCCTCCTTCAGCTTTGAGATGGAGACCTCGGCGGCGCTGGGCTTTGGTTTCCGCTGCGGTTTCCTGGGCCTGTTGCACCTTGAGGTGATCCGCGACCGGATCGAGCGGGAATACAATATCGAGCTGATCACCACGGCGCCGTCGGTGATCTATCACGTCTACATGAAGGACGGCGAGAAGATCGACCTGCACAACCCGGCCGACATGCCTGACATGTCCAAGGTGGATCACATCGAGGAACCGCGGATCAAGGCGACGATCCTTGTGCCGGATGAATACCTCGGCGATGTGCTGAAACTCTGCCAGGACCGCCGCGGCATTCAGGAAGACCTGACCTATGCCGGCACCCGCGCCATGGTGGTCTACGATTTGCCGTTGAACGAGGTGGTCTTTGACTTCTATGACCGGCTGAAATCGGTGACCAAGGGCTATGCCTCCTTTGACTATCACCTGACGGGCTACCGCGAGGACAACCTGGTGAAGATGTCGGTGCTGGTGAATGACGAGCCAGTGGATGCGCTGTCGATGATGGTGCACCGGGACCGCGCCGAGATGCGCGGCCGGGCCATGTGCGAAAAGCTGAAGGACCTGATCCCGCGCCACATGTTCAAGATCCCGATCCAGGCGGCCATCGGCGGCAAGGTGATCGCGCGCGAGACCCTGTCGGCGCTGCGCAAGGACGTGACCGCGAAATGCTATGGCGGCGACGCCTCGCGCAAACGCAAGCTGCTGGACAAGCAGAAAGCGGGTAAGAAGAAGATGCGTCAGTTCGGCAAGGTCGACATCCCGCAAGAAGCCTTCATCTCGGCATTGAAGATGGATAGCTGAGGCCGTCTGGCGAAAAATTCGTGTAGATCAAGGGCGCCATTCCTTTAGCGGGAGTGGCGCCTTTTTGTTCCTGGGGTAACTGCGCGGTCGGCCGCTGTGGTCTGACGGACGGGCAAATGGGCCGACGGGGCGCCGAATTAACCGGCAGGTACTTGTGACGGCATGCATCCTGCACTGGGCCGGATCAGACCCAAGCAGCGTTCGTAGGTGAGGAAAAGTGGCGGGACCACCAGGCAACCGTGCGGTTTTGATTCCCGAGGACCTGTATGTACAGGTGGGCGCCAGGTAAACGGACCAGGATCCGAACAGAGCCAGCTCCCTCGGAATTGCTTAAGGCCACTGGAATGCTACCTGTCACAAGAAGGGCAGAACCCGCCACGGCCCTAGGTAGTGTGCGGGCGCTGCGGCGGCAAGGGGCAAGTGGTAAGAGTTTTTGCCTTTACCGTCCTCGGGCTTGCATTTTGTTCCCTAATTGTTCACTTCTGGTGCCATGGTGGATGAGAATGATCTGGAGCGGTTTCAGCCTGGTCAGCGGCTGGCGCGCGGGGTGGCGCGGTATTTGCGCTCGCTTGGCTTTGTCTCGGTCGAGGAATTCGTGCCAACGCGCGGCCTGCGCGTTGATCTGATGGCGCTGGGACCCAAGGGCGAGCTTTGGGTGATCGAATGCAAATCCAGCCGCGCCGATTTCCAGTCAGACAGCAAATGGCAGGGTTATCTGGAATGGTGTGATCGCTACTTCTGGGCGGTAGACACCGAGTTCCCGGTCGAGATCCTGCCGGATGAAACCGGTCTGATCATCGCCGATGCCTATTACGGCGAGATTGTCCGCATGGGGCCGGAAGAGAAGTTGGCCGCAGCCCGGCGCAAGAAGATGACGCACAAGCTGGCGATGGACGCTGCGCGGCGGCTGCAGGCCGTTCTCGACCCCAGAGTGTAGCAGATGTGATCCTCACATGCGCAGATCGACCGCTTGTTCTTGTTTCAGGATCTTGTCGACCTGACCGCTTGGCAGGGCCAGCGCGACAGTGCCTCCGTTTGCCAGACCTTTGACTGTGACCGAGCTACCATCGCCAAAATTGATGAGCAGGGCATCGTCCTTCTTTACGATGGTGGCGCTGGCGGCTTTTTCGCTGGAGACCATGAGGGCCAGATCTGCACCGTCCGAAAGGGTGACCACGTCATTGCCCTCGGCCGCGCCATCCTGCAGCGCCATGGTAAAGCTGCCTTTTGACAGCAGAACCGTATCGTCGCCTGTCCCGGCACCAAATGTGACATGCCCCTGCGCTGCCAAGGATAGCGTGTCATCGCCGCTGCCTGTGTGCAGGCGGGCGTACCGCGGGAAGTCCAGCCCGTCCCCGGATTGATCATTCAGCACCACATTGACCACATCATTGCCGTCGCCGGTTCTGACGCCGTCCAGAACAGTGGCGTTAAGGGTCAGAACATCGTCGCCCGATCCGGTATCCAGTCGTGACACGACCCCCGCGCGAATGGCCAGGCTGTCATTGCCATCGCCGGTGTTCACCTGATTGATGTGGCGGGCCGAGATGCTGAGCGCGTCATCGCCCGTACCGGTATCGAGTCCCGTGATCGTTTCCGCATTCAGAGCGACCGCGTCATTACCGCCACCGGTCGAAATCTTGCGTATCGTCCGTGCTGAGATCGCCAAGGAATCGGCGGCGGAATAATTGGCATAATACGTGGTCATCCGCGCCCCGCCGGATTTGTAAACGACCAACTCGGTGCCTCGGTTTTGCCGGTCGGTATGCACGTCCTCGACCACATCGCCGGTCAGGGCTACGGCGTCCGATCCATCACCGGTTTCGATGCCCTTGATCACCCCGCCAGCGTAGGACACGGCATCGTTGCCAGAGCCGGCGCCGAAGGTGTTTGGAGGGGGTGGAAAGAAGGCGTGAATATCGCCCTCGTCTGTGACCATCAAAAGCATGAGGTGGCTGCTCTGGCTGTTGTCCTGTTGCAGCGTGGCGAGGGCCTTTTGCATTTCTTTGGTTTTCAGCGCGAAGGCAATCGCGCGCGCATTGTCCTCCAAGCGTTTCATGTTGGCCTCCGCTTCCTTGCGCTGCTCTAGGCGTTCGGCGCGCTGCACCTTCTGGCTTTCTTCCAGAAGGGTTTTGGCGCTGGCCCCTTTGGTCCAATCGGTGGCTGTGGTTTCCGCAGTCGCCGCCAAATCCGGTGTGTTCGTGCCAGCATAAAGGCCGGTAAAGCTGTTGATGCCGAAAATGGAGTTCATAATCTGCGCCCCTCTAAATCCAAATGAATGGCCTTTAGGGTCGCGCTGGAGTCTCAAAAAGAAATTAATCGCGCTGAAGGAAGCAGTAACGTTTTTTTGTTTAGTCGCGAGGTTTCATAGCTACTTGGCGTTAAGTGGCTTGCGTAGCAGTAAAGTTTCCACGCTCGGGTGGGAGGGAATGTCCCGATCGATGTTGAAAAGCGTTTCGGGCGACGCTGCGGATTTCATGGTTATGCGGC
>NZ_PXNU01000108.1:0-4257 GCF_041300735.1 Phaeobacter sp. SYSU ZJ3003
AATCATATCAATGCCTTGAAGCTCCGCTCCCGCGGGGTTTTTGGCGTTTTGGCCTCCTGAAGCCATGATCCCGGCCAATTCTCCAACAAGCTCAAGCTGATGGCCGCCGGGCGCATCCGCGTCCGGAACCATCCGTACCTGCGAAATCAGCGCCCTCAACTCTGCCATGGCTTCCCGCTTCACCTCCGGCGCGTTCAGCGACCGGGCGAGATCTTCGACCATCTCGCGGTAGCGCTGCGAAAGGCTGGAATGCAGCCGCAGGGCCGGGGGCTCCGGGCTTTCCTTGATGAGGGCCTTCAACCGGGCCTTCTCCTCTTCCAGTTCCGTCATCTTGGCCTTCAATGACGCATGGTACATGCCGTCTTCGATGGCCTTCAGAATGCCCGCGATCTTTCCATCCACCTTCTTCAGGGAGGCTTCCGCCTTCTGGCGCTCCTGGCAGGCCCCCGCGGCGGCTTCGTTGAACGCCTTGCGGTATTCCTCGGCGAATTGCGCCAGCAGGTCCGGTGCCAGAAGCCTCTGTTTTAGCCCGGAAAGAACCCGATCCTCTACTTCTTCCCGGCCGATGGTGGCGCGGTTGGTGCAGACCGCGGCGCCCTTGTTGCGCGCGCCGGCGCAGCCATAACGGGTTTTGTTGATCAGCGTGTAGCTGGCGCCGCAGCAGGCGCAGCGCAAGAGGCCGGACAGAAGGTAGGTCGGTCGGCGCGCGCGTTCCAGCCGGGGCCGTTCGGTCAGAACGCCTGCCGGGTTCATTGCCTGCCGCACCTCACCCTGGCGGGTTTTCACTGCGTGCCAGAGCTGGTCATCAAGGATGCGCAGCTGTGGGACTTCTTCGATCTTCCAGTCGTCAGGCGGGTTGAGGCGTGACAAGCGTTTGCCGGTGTCCGGGTTGGTATCGTAGGTCAATCGGTTCCAGACCAGACGCCCGATATACAGCTCGTTGTTCAGAATACCGGTGCCGCGCTTGATGTTCCCGGAAATCGTTGAGGGGTTCCAGACTCCGGTGCCCTTGCCGCTTTGCGGTCCAGGCACGCCCTCGCTGTTCAGGGCTGCCGCAATCGTGCGGGCGGAAAGACCGTCTGCGTAATCCTGGAAGATCCGTTGGATGACGGCGGACTCCTCCGGTTCGATCTCCCGGTCACCGGTGCTGAGCGTGCCGTCTGGCAGGATCTCCCGCTTCACCCGGTAGCCGTAGCAAATGCCGCCAGCGGATTTGCCCCTGGCAACGCGCCCTTCCAGACCGCGGCGTGTCTTCTGGGCCAGGTCCCGAAGAAACATGGTGGACACCAGTCCGCTGACGCCGACCTTCATATCGTCCAGTTCATTCTCAGCAGCTGTGTGGAGCCTGACCCCGAAGTAGCTCATGCGCTTCAGCAGGGTTGCGGAATCCGCCATGTCCCTGGACAGGCGGTTCTGGCTTTCGGCGACAATGATGTCGATCTGGCCGCATTCTGCTGCCCGGATCAGACGCTGGTATCCCGGGCGCAGGGCATTCTTTCCGCTGAGCGCGTGATCGGTGAAAACTTCCGTTACCTGCCACCCGTTCTGCTCGCACATGCGGCGGCAGAGCCGGATCTGGTCTTCGACCGATGTGTCTTTCTGCTTGTCCGTCGAATACCGGGCGTAAATGGCAGCGCGGAGACCGGGTGTTGCGTTCATTCTTATTCCTCCGGGGGCAATTGGCTCCTCTGTGCCGCGATGTCCTCAAGAGCAGTCTGGCGGGCGAGGAGCTTTATGATGTGCAGAAGCGAGGCCGGACAGTTGGCCTGGCCGTTTGTCTCAGGTGTACCGGGGAGACTGGCTTTCTCCTGGCAATTGACATAGCTCTTCTGGTCCCGTGCCATGGGCCGAGGTCTCCCGCCGCTCCCGGACACAGGCCCGGGGCGGTCTTCTGATGCTGCTGATCTGGCCGGGAACTGCCCCGGCGGCTGTTGGCTACATCATATCTGGAGCGGGAGGACGGAGGACCTTTGAAAGGCGGGAGATGCCGCCCCGGGGCCGGGTTTATGTGGACAACCTGCCGTTTTGGCCGGTTTGCTCAGGGCTGCGAGCTGAGGTGCGCGCCGTTGCGGCCGGACCGGCGGCGTTTGCCGCGCGGGCAAAACCTTTACGGGAGGGAGTTATCCGGATTTTGGACCAACCGGAGTCTGCGCCGCGGGATTTTGCACAAGTCATTGTGCAAATCCGGTGGCTAGGCCGCTTGATTGGCGAGCGCATCTACTGGTTCAGAATTAGCTCTGAATCTCTTTGCCGCGGCACGTCACGCAACCAGCACTTGATGGCTTCGCCGTCAAACTCCCTTTCCCGAACCAGAACCGAGGCCATTTCTTTGAGAAGGTGCTTGTGGGGGTACAACAAAGCACGCGCGACGTCCTCGGCATGGTCGAGCCGTTCCTGTAGGCGCTTGCGTTCTTCTGCAGTCAAACGGGCAAAGTCCGGGGTCCCAAGCCAGGCGTTGCCATGAATGCCAAGCCCGAGTTCATAGTCCATCGCCAAGGATAGCTGCGCGGCCTGCGCGAGATCCGAGGCTGAGCCTCCACCCGCCCCTGCGGAGATTGTCCCGAACACGAGCCGTTCTGCTGCGCGGCCTGCGAGGTGGATCGTGATCTGCCGGTCGAAATCCGCCTCCAGTCCCGCCCCCGGCGGTGTCGTGCGCTCGGTAAACCCTCCGTCGGGGGAGAGGCAGACGCGCTTGATCTCTTCCCCGTAAAGCCAGGCGGCGATTGCATGGCCGCCTTCATGCACGGCGATGCGCGCGTCCAAGCGGCTCCGGTATCCTTGTTCTTGGCCGAGGATTTGCTCCAGGAATCCGGGATCGAAGCTCCGCCCCTGGCGCCGCGCCTTGGCGCGGGCCTCGCGAAGGCGGGCGTCGATCACGGCGGGGGTTTGCCCGGCCAGTTTACGGGACAGGGGGCGCAGATCTTGCCCGGAGTCCGGGAAGGCTTGCTCAAGCATGACCAGGATCTGTTGCCGGGTCGGAAGCGGCATCTCGTGATGCAGGTCGAAACGGCCAGGACGGAGGATAGCCGGGTCGATTTTTCCGGGAAAATTTGTAGCGCCGATCAGCAGGATACCCTCTTCCCGGTGCAGCAGATCGATCTGCCGCAGGAACTCGTTGATCACCTGCTGGCGGTAGGCTTGGTTGCGGTCACCGGTGTCGGCGCGAGACCCGCAGCTGTCGATCTCATCAATGAATAGCACGCTGGGCTTCCGGGATTTGGCGTCCCGGAAACAGGTCAGCATGGCTGCAAGCATATCGCCAAGGTGGCCGTTGGCCTGCCAGGCACCAAACGATCCTTGGATCAACGGGACCCCGGCTGATGCGGCGATGGCCTTGGCAAGCACGGTTTTGCCAGTGCCGGGTTCTCCGTAGATCAACAGAGATCTGGACATGTCGCTCCACTCGATCTCACCGCGCTGCCATCTGTGCAGGTCCGCAACCAAGTCCGCCGCAGCCTGGTGGGCAGGAGAGGTGCCGCCGATGGCCTCGAGGGTGAGTGCGCGGACGCCGCCAGCGTGCCCCCGGGTCCGAGAAACCGCCGCGGCCAGGCGGTCTGCCGCGCAGCGGGCATCAGGGGCCCGGAGTGCCAGTAGCACATCCGGATCGCCCAGCTGGGACAACGCATGGTCTTCGGGGAGAGCCGGTTCCACGGCCTCGCGGTCGATTTTGCCAGTGGCGCTGTGGCTGTGCTCCATCTGTGTGATGAGGATATCGCGGTTCAGCGGCTTCAACTTCACCGGGTCCGGCAAGCTCGCAGCGAGACTGTCCGGGATGCTTTCGCCGTGCGGAAGCAGGACAAGCAGCGGGCAGGGTTGCTGCAGCGCTTCACATAGGTTGCGCTCCAGACGATAGAGATCACCGGTCCGCGACGTTCCGCTTGATGTGGTGACCTGAAGTACCCGGAGGGCTTGACCACGGGGGTGTTCGTCTCCGCGGGTGGTGACCTTCCACTCTTCGGGCAGGAAACCGGAGCGGCAGGCCGCCAGGATGAAATCCGCGTCCGCGGTGCGGAACCCGGAGAGCACGGTGACGGAACCCGGAGCCAACACGGTGTCCATGACATTCCGGGAGGAAATGAAGGTTGCTGCAAGCCGCAGCGCGATGAGGCTTCGGCTTCCGGGCAGGACGGTTGCAGGGCGGCTGTGCCCCTGGTCGTCCAGCGCCCAGCCGTCTACTCCGCTTTCCCGGAGTGAATCGCTCCGAGTTTGTCGGAGACCATCAACTTAAGTAAGGATGATGGTTATGACGAAAAGCAA
>NZ_PXNU01000109.1:0-3834 GCF_041300735.1 Phaeobacter sp. SYSU ZJ3003
CTTCACTTATCATCAGGTGGCCATAATGCGGAGGACCGTGGGACAGGCGCATGAATTCCCCGCATTTCTGCCGCTAATCGACGGCTTTGCTCCGCATTATTTTCGGCCGAACCTCTGCGGTTGTTTGACCAGCGGAGGAGCCAGCGATGACAAAAGCCGATCGCCAAGTAATCACCGAACTCGAAACCGAACTGACCAGCCAAGAATACAGCCTGGTGGTGGTCAGGAATTACTGCGCCTATGCGCGTGGCTTCCTTGACCATCTTGCGCAGCGGAATATCCCGGTCGCGGATGTAACCGAAGCCCAAGTGGAGCAATACCTGCGCGAAGCGGTCACTCTGTTCCAGCGCCGTCACGGCCGCCGTCCCGGTCCGCGCTGGCACCAGATTCCGTGCGCGGGCATTCACGCGCTGCTGCGGCTTGTGCAGGGCCGCTGGCCACCGGCTACAAATGCGGCCTGTGCGGCCGACGCGTTGCGATTTACGATCTGCAACGAGTACGAGGCCTGGCTTCTCGATGAGCGTGGCCTTGCCCGGCCCAGCATCGATGCGCTTCTGTGGGAGGCCCGACACTTCCTGGCCTGGCAATTCGAACGATGCGGTGCCGAAGGCCTGATGGATCTGAGTGTCGGCGACATCGACCGCTATATGGATCTGCGTGCATTGAAGCTGACGCGCAGCTCGCTGAAATCTGTTGCGGAGCGGCTTCGTTCGCTGCTGCGTTATCTCTATAGGGCGGGCCACATTGCGACCGACCTGTCGCCGCACATCATCGCGCCGTTGCTCTACGCCTATGAAGGTGTGCCCTCGATCCTGGAACGGGGCCAAATCGCCGCGGTACTGGAAAGCGCGAGGGCGGACAAGACACCGGCGGGGCTGCGGGACTACGCGATCTTGCAACTCCTTGCAACCTATGGGCTGCGGTCTGGAGAAATCCGCAATCTGCGGATCGAGGACATCGACTGGCGGAGCGAAACCATCCGTGTCCGTCACAGCAAAACGGGAGCCTGCTCGTTTCTGCCCCTGATGGCGCCTGCGGGCGAGGCCGTTCTCGCTTATCTGCGTTCCGGACGGCCAGCGACCGATGCCAGGGAAATCTTCCTCCGCACGCGCGCGCCCTATCGCAAGCTTGAGAAGCTATACAGTCTGGTTCGACGGCGGCTCTGCGATGCCGGCATCAAGCCGCCAGGCAAATGCGGGCCGCACATCTTCCGCCATGCGCGTGCGGTCGAGATGCTGCGCACGTCAGTTCCGCAAAAAGTCATCGGCGACCTTTTGGGGCATCGCTGAACCGCGTCGACGGCCCCCTACCTCAAGCTTGCCACCGAGGATCTCAGGGCCATTGCGCTTGATGTGCCGGGCGCGGAGGCGCTGGCATGACCGCTCGCTGGCCCGATCCCGATCGCACGATCATTGACCGCTATCTCGCAGGCCTTGGTCTGCGCAGCATGAAAAGCCGAACCTGCTACCGGCAGGTCTTGCACAGCTTCCAGAACGTCGCCGAGCATCACAGCGAACTTGGTCAGGACGTGCTGGTCGCGTGGCTGCGGGTATCGGCTGAATGCTGGGCAGCCACTACGCTGCTGCACCGCACCCGCATCGTTGACCGGTTCCTCGATCACCTTCTGACTACCGAGGCGATCGACCGCAATCCCGTCACCACCCTGCGCGAAGCATGCAATATCAAGCAGTGCATGCCGGTCTGGCGCGCTCTGGCGTCGCGCAATCCGGAAAAGGCCCTTGCCGAATTGCGCCGGCCCCGGCCGTTCGGCAGCGTGCTGGGAGAGGTTTTGGCTGAGCACGTCGCGCTGAAGCGGAACCGGGGATACAAATACACTTCGCAGTCTGCCCGGTTGTTGAGATTTGACCAGTTCCTGCAGCTGAACCCGGCGCTCCAGGAACAGCCAATCGGGGTGATGCTCGATCACTGGGCGGCGGCGAAATCCACGCGCAATCACGCTGCCGAATGTGAAAATCTCAGGCGTGTCCTCACGAAAATCTTCCGTCATCGGGATCCATCGATCCCATCGCGCCGACCGGACCCGCGACCGCAGAAGGACGTGGTCAAGCAATGGCGCAAGCCCCACATCTACTCGCCTGCCGATATACGGCGGATGCTCGACGTCGCTCGTTCTTACCCCTCACCACGGTCACCACTTCGCCCGCTGACGATCTACACCATGCTGGTGCTGGCCTATTGTGCAGGCTTGCGGCGGGGCGAGCTTGCCCGTCTCGATCTTGGCGACATCGATCTCCAGAGCGGTACGATCACGGTTCGCCAAACGAAGTTCTTCAAAACCAGAATCCTGCCGCTGCCCGCCAGCGTGATGGCCGAGCTTCGAGCCTATATCAAAGCCCGGCGCCGTGCCGGCGCATCGCAGGATCCATGTGCCGGTCTGTTCTGGCACGAGCAGGGCCGCACCCGCCGCTACACGCCGGAAATGATCACCTGGCTGCTCACTAACGTCATACGGCGCGCCGGGTTGAAGCCACTGCGAGGGCGAACCGGGCCGCGCGTTCACGATCTGCGCCACTCGATGGTCGTGAACCGCATCTTGGAATGGTACAAAGCGGGCATCAATCCGCAGGACCGGCTGCCGTTCCTCGCGACTTACCTCGGGCATCGGGATATCAATTCCACCCTGGTCTACATCACCGTCACGCAGGATCTTCTGCATCACGCCAGCGAACGGTTCAGAGCCGTGGGCGCACCCTGCCTCGACCTTGGGCGGGAGGTGAGGTCATGAACAAGGCGAACCCGTTCCCGAACCTGATGCGCGCGTTCTTCTATGAGTGGCTTGTTGAGCAGCGTAACGCCTCCGTCCATACGGTCCGATCCTACCGCGACACTTGGCGGCTGTTTCTGCGGTTCGCCGCACAGCGCGCAAAAAAGACGGTTGCGATGATCACGCTGGCCGATCTGACTGCCCGCGACGTTGCTGCGTTCCTGAGGCACACTGAACATGAGCGCGGCGGCACAATCGGCACGCGCAACTGCCGGCTTGCCGCGATCCGCAGCTTCTTCAACTTCGTGGCGACCAGAGATCCAGCATCGGTCGCTCAATGCGCGGAAATCCTCAACATCCCGGTCAAGCGAGCACCGGTATCGGAACCCTGTTATCTGGAACCGGCGGAAGTGGCAGCGATCCTTGCCCAGCCAGACCGCTCGACCCTCGAAGGTATGCGCGATCACACGCTGCTCTCGTTCCTTTACAACAGCGGCGCACGAATACAGGAAGCGCTCGACCTGTGCCCCGATATGATCCGGTTTGATAGCCCAAGTTGCGTGCGGCTGACAGGCAAGGGCCGCAAGGAACGCATCTGTCCGCTCTGGCCAGAAACCGTGCTGCTGTTGAAAAAGCTGTTGGAACGAAAACCGCGAGCACCGGACCAGCGGCTGTTCGTGAACCGCTATGGCGAGCCGCTCAGTGCCTCGGGCGTCCGGTTCAAGCTTGCGGGCTATGTGAAAGCGGCGGCCGGAACCGAGCCATCGCTGCACGCCAAACATGTGACGCCGCACAGCTTCCGCCACGCCACCGCCGTGCATCTTGTCTCGGCCGGTGTCGACGTCACGGTCATCCGCAGCTGGCTTGGCCACGTGAGCCTCGACACCACAAACCATTACGCGAAGGCGAACCTGGAAACGAAGCGCAAGGCACTGGAGCAAGTCAGTCTTCCGGCAACGGCAGTTCATCCGCCGTCATGGAAACGGGATGCGAGCCTGCTCGCCTGGCTCGATACGCTCTGAAATAATGCGGAGGAATGTGGGGCGAAAACGCCGGCAAACAGCAAGTCTGCGCAGGTTCCTCCGCATTATGGCCAACTGATGATAAGT
>NZ_PXNU01000011.1:0-369 GCF_041300735.1 Phaeobacter sp. SYSU ZJ3003
TGAAAGTCTCTGTTTGTGTGCTTGGTTTCAAAAGAAACCGAAGCCGTACAAACAGTGAAGCTGACACCTTATCATCGCTCTACCGCTTCGCTACTTGAGAGCAGCATCATCGGCTTTGCTAAAGGCGCGATATACAGACGTTGATCCATCGAAATGAACCAAACCGCCCACATATCTCTTCAGTTATCTATCAATGTCAAAGAGCAACACCCAGAGGCCAAAACAAACAGATGCGCCAATCTCTCAGCGCGCCCGCCTGCCTCATCCTCAAAGATGCCTCAGTCTCTCCTGAGCGTCTCAACCGTCTTTCCGATCCGTCAGCAGCGTCTCCGCCGCGCCCCGTAGCGCCTCAGCGCCGCCGGTGAAGGG
>NZ_PXNU01000110.1:0-3671 GCF_041300735.1 Phaeobacter sp. SYSU ZJ3003
CAAAAGCGGGCATCCCGCTCCAACAATATCAGTCGCTTACGCGCTTAGCTGTTGAAGTTGGGTGATCTCTGAATGGTCTCCTGTTTTCCCCGGAATATCGATTATCCTCAACCTACTCTCAAACAGAGCGACATACTTTCAGATTAGCGACTTTTGCCACACAAAATTTGTGGAGGAACTTGCATTAATTTTTGCCGAAAATGAAGCAGCTCAAAGAGACCAAATGTGGGGGATCATAGAAGACGCGGTAAAAGCCGATGGATCATTTGACCCTTTAGAGTTTTGCCGTGAGATATTTCATAGGCTTCACTTAGTTGGGGCCGTTGGACTGAAGTTGTCTTCCTCATCTGCTTGGCACTGGGTCCACCTTACACATAAACCAATACCCAAAAACTCAATCACTACAGACACCAAAGCCACAATCCATCCAATGCTCTGGCGTGCATTTGAGAACACAGAAACCAAAGAGCATAAGTCATAGCACCCCCAACGAAAAAGACCCCCGCTTTCGCGAGGGCCTTCGATCTTTTTTAAAGGAACAGATCTCAGAGTCCGGTGGACACGTCGATGGTGTTGCCTTCTTCCAGGGTCACATAGGCTTTCTTCACGTCCTTGCGACGGCCGATCTGGCCGCGGAAACGCTTGACCTTACCCTTGGTGATGGTGGTGTTGACCGCTTTGACCTTCACACCAAAGAGGGTTTCAACCGCCTCTTTGATCTGGGGTTTGTTGCTGTCGATCGCCACTTCGAACACCACTGCGCCGTTTTCGGACGCCATGGTGGATTTCTCGGTGATGATCGGCTTGCGGATCACGTCGTAGTGTTCTGCCTTCGCGCTCATTTCAGTCGAGCCTCCAGTGCTTCGACACCCGCCTTGGTGATCACCAGGGTGTCACGCTTCAGGATGTCATAGACGTTTGCACCCATCGTCGGCAGGATATCCAGACCGTCGATGTTACGCGATGCTTTGAGGAACCCTTCGTTCACGGCTGCACCGTCGATGACCAGCGCGCGTTTCCAGCCCAGGTTTTTCACCTGCTTGGCCAGAGCAGCGGTCTTGCCCTCTGCGGTTGCGTCCTCGATCACGACCAGTTCACCCGCTTTCGCCTTGGCGGACAGCGCGTGGCGCAGGCCCAGCTTGCGGAACTTCTTGGTCAGCTCGTGGCCGTGGCTACGCGGGGTCGGGCCCTTGTAGATACCACCCTTGCGGAAGATCGGTGCGTTACGGTCACCGTGGCGTGCGCCGCCGGTGCCCTTCTGGCGATAGATCTTCTTGGTCGAGTAGGAGGTTTCCGAGCGGGTCTTGACCTTGTGGGTACCGGCCTGCGCGTTGTTGCGCTGCCAGCGGACCACACGGTGCAGGATGTCCGCACGCGGCTCCAGACCGAACAGGTCTTCGGACAGTTCGATGTCGCCTGCCTTGCCGCCGTCGAGTTTGATCACATCAAGTTTCATGCTTCACCACCTTCCGCGGGAGCTTCCGCCGGTGCTTCGGTTGCTGCTGTCTTCAGAGCCGCCGGGAAGGGCAGACCTTCGGGCGCTTTCTTCTTGACGGCATCCTTGACGGTTACCCAACCGGATTTCGGACCAGGTACGGCACCTTTGATGAACACCAGGCCACGGTCGGCGTCGGTCTTGACGACTTCCAGGTTCTGGGTGGTCACGCGGGCAGCGCCCATGTGGCCGGCCATCTTCTTGCCTTTGAAAACCTTGCCGGGATCCTGACACTGACCGGTCGAACCGTGCGAACGGTGCGAGATCGACACACCGTGCGATGCACGCAGACCGCCAAAGTTCCAGCGCTTCATGGCGCCTGCGAAACCTTTACCGATCGAGGTGCCGGTCACGTCCACTTTCTGACCTGTCAGGAAGTGTTCGGCCGAGATTTCGGCGCCAACTTCGATCAGGGCATCGGCGGGCACGCGGAATTCAACCAGCTTCCGCTTGGGTTCAACCTTTGCAGCGGCAAAGTGGCCACGCATCGCCTTGGAGACGCGCTTCACTTTGGCCGAGCCTGCGCCCAGCTGAACGGCGGTGTAGCCGTCTTTGTCTTCGGTGCGTTGCGACACGACCTGCAGACCATCCAGGTGAAGAACGGTCACAGGGATCTGCTTGCCGTCTTCCATGAACAGTCGGGTCATGCCGACTTTCTTTGCGATAATACCAGAGCGCATATTCATTACCCTCCGATCTTACGACTGCAGCTTGATCTCGACGTCCACGCCAGCGGCGAGGTCGAGCTTCATCAGCGCGTCCACGGTCTGGGGAGTCGGATCAACGATGTCGAGCATGCGCTTGTGGGTGCGGATCTCGAACTGGTCACGGGATTTCTTGTCGACGTGGGGGCCACGCAGAACGGTGAATTTCTCGATCTTGTTCGGAAGCGGGATCGGGCCACGAACCTGCGCGCCGGTGCGCTTTGCAGTGTTCACGATTTCCTGGGTGCTGGCGTCCAGCACGCGGTAATCGAAAGCCTTCAGCCGAATGCGAATGTTTTGACTTTGCATTTCGTCAGCCTTTTATAGGCGTTGGAGTTGAGAGGAGGGCCCACGACCACCGCACACCCTCATCGAACCCAAAAGGCGGGAATCACCCCGCCTTGATATTCTCATTGAGAACTCGCGCGTCTTAAGCCTGCAGCGGCGGTATTGCAAGGGTAAATGAGGCCCGTGCGAATGCTCCGACGCTTTGGGTCCACCTCAGGAGCCGTTACGGCGATCGGGCAAGGTCACCCCCAGAAAATCTGGCCGTCCCGTGTTAAAAACTGACGCAGGGCGGTCAGTGACCCTAGTGGCGCCCCCCAAGTCCGGTTAAACTTGCGCAAAGCCTCACAACGGACAACCCAATAGTGCCGCCTCACAGCCCCGAAACCGAGCAAGTTCTGCTAATTGCGCGCAGTATCGCTGGTGAGACCGGTCATGCGCTCCTGGCGCGCCTGGTTGAGGCCCTGAGCGAGCATCTGGATGCAGCCTTCGTCGCAGTCACCTATGGCGAAGGGGTGCCCCCCACCCACGCGCGGGCGCTCTACGCGCTGCAGGACCACAAGGTTGCTCGCGGGATACGCTACGAATTGCAAGGCACCCCCTGCGCCCGGGTATACGCCGGGGAGGTCGTCATTATCCCCTGCGGGATTGCCGACCTTTATCCCCGCGAAGCGAGGTTTGAAGGCTACATAGGTATTCCACTTCGCGACACCACTGGCGAGGTCACCGGTCATCTGGCTGTATTTTCCAACCAGGAGATCAAGGAGTCCGAGATCGCCACTGCGATATCGACGATTTTTGCCCTGCGTGCCGAAGCCGAATTGCGCCGCCTCTCCGTGGAAAAGGAACGAAAGAAGCTAATCGCGGATCTCGCGCGGATGAACCGACGCCTGCAGCAGGGCTATTCCGAAGTGCGGCGCGAAAACGCGGAAAAGATCGCGCTCATGGGGTTGATTGCCCACGATCTGCGCAGCCCGCTGGCCGCCGTGCTGTCCCAGGCCGAACTGGGACTGATCAGAGCCCGCACAGAAACACCGGACACAGTCCGGATTGGAGCTATGGAGGATTTTGGGTGACGCGGCTTGATCAGGCGGCGCGGTTTTCAGTGTCGTCTGTGGCAACACCGTCGGTGAATGTGACGCCTTCGATGACCAAAGGCAACTGGTTAGCCCCCTTGAGGCGGCGCC
>NZ_PXNU01000111.1:0-3432 GCF_041300735.1 Phaeobacter sp. SYSU ZJ3003
AGGCCGCATAACCATGAAATCCGCAGCGTCGCCCGAAACGCTTTTCAACATCGATCGGGACATTCCCAGCAGAGATACCCCCTACTGATAAGCCGGGGTTGATTGCATCTAAAGATGTAGCTGGAACCAAATGGGATGCCAACAGAGGCAACTTTGATGCCACAAATATTCCACACATACATGCAGCACTAATCCTCCCATTCTGGGTTACGGATGCGGATACAGAGATTGCATTTATGCACTCGCTCAAGCGGGTTGTTCAGAAAGTTGATGGGATAAAGAGCTGCAATATTGGGGCCAGCAGTGGTTCTGTTCTGGTGGAAAGATTTACACCTAACAAACCTCTTTGGTGGCTGGTTGATTACAACACCAAAGCACGCCGTTTTTCTAAGGCATCAGATGAATTTGAACCACTTGTGTTCCCATATCACCTGCGATTGGAAAAATATGAAGTTTCAAAAGCAAGAACTGATTTTGAAAGAGAGCGGTTTCACCGAAAGCGGAACAATATTCTTGCTGGGCAGTTGCGTGCCTATAGAAACCTCACATACAATCCAAAGCTTTTTTACAAGAGCGAAATGTGTTGCGATTTCTCCACATCTCACAAGGCACTGCTGGCAAGCAATGTTTTAATGGAAACGGAGGATTACACGCCAAGTGAGCAAGAGCTGAACCGGATTGTAGAATGGCGTGGCAAATTTGATAACTCAAATTTTGGAACGGCGGTGGCTCTCTCAACAGCAAATACCTCGCCACCTCGGCCAGTTCTTGTTGCTCAAAAACCTCCATCCTGGGGTGTTTCACTTGATGGTTACGTGGATGAATCCGCGTGCAGGGTTGCTGTTGGCAAATCGGTTCTCCCTCCCACCGCTCAACAGCTACAAGTAATGCCACCTGATTTCGGGCATTATCCATCCGAGCACGCTTGGTTGAACTCGCAAGATTGCTTTCATCAGCGGCTTGGATTTTGGCGGCTGTATTTTGCCATCCGCCCGCTCGCAAGGTTTCAGGGTATTTATAGGTGATAGGTATATGAAAATTGATTATGATGCCTTTCGTGGCAAGCTTGAACCTATTCGGCGAGAACCCATCCCAAGCCGTTTGCACAAAAAAATGCGGCGGTTTTTCAGCAAGCAGCTGTTCCTGTGATGGTTCGCAGCCCATTGCCGGAACCGATAGCAGAAATCCGTGAATTTCTTACCAGTGTTGTTGGCATTCAAACCGATGAACAGCTGCGAGAATGGATACGTGGCCACCCGCTGTTTCAGGAAATAAAAGATGCCGAACACAGCAAGCTGCGTGGTGATGATGGCAGAAAACAGCCACCGAAGCAGGGCAGAAAACGCAACAAGCGACGTGGCAAAAATAAAAGATGAAAATTTGGGGTGGCTGGCTTGGCGTGATGCAGGCTGGCCATTTTGCCGTTCTCCTGCTGATGTGTTCGTTATCACACGTTCCGCTGCCATACCCATCCTGTGGTGCCTGATCGGCTATGGAGTACCAAACTCGGCAGCCTTGCGGCAAGAGGTTTTTCGGGGTGCATGTAAAGTTGTTACTTAATATATTTCTGATATTATTGAGAAAAATCGGCAGTTCCTCGTGCTGCCCCCCCCCCTGATCCGTACAAAGGCGATTTGCACTCCTCCCCCTCCTCGGAGGTTGCTGCGTACCATAGAAGCGGCCGCTGTTGCATATGAAGGCATACCACTGGACACACTTGTTGAAAATTTTTCGACCAACTGAACTTTGAGCTGGATCAAGGTCATTGGAGACCTAAAACTATACTAAAGGATATGTGTTTCTCTAAAAAGTAGGTAGGGGTGGCTGAATGACGGATCCCAATGTTCCAAACGAAAGAGACCTTGTTGAGAGCGTGGTAGGGAACCTGTTAGGTTTGTGGCGTTTTCTTACTGGAAATGATGCTGAGAATGATTTGGAAGCCGTTGATTTTATTGTTTTTTACTTTCTTCTCTGGATATTTGCACTCATCACAACAATGGTGGTTGGGGTGTGGTCGCTGGTGCCGAGTTAGCCCCATTGTTGCGTGATGATTTCCTGACTGCCGATACTCTCAGATATCGTGCCAGGCAGTGAGAAGCCCAAAGAAAACTTGCTCAGGTGGAGCACTTGATCAAATGACCTGTCAAAAGTTTCAAATACCATCAAAAGTTTGTTTGATCGGTGAGTTGAAAGCTGATTCTAATCTTTAACGCCTCGGGAGAATATTTCTACATAACAGGCCCTTACGAGTTACCGCCCGTGTTTGCCTTTTCCCGATCACTTTACCACGCCAGTTCCCGCACTGGCGTGGTTTTTTCATGCAGAATGCTCTTCCCACTTAGCCACCCGGGCATAGGCTTCCTCGGGGTTGGCACGAATACGAAGAACCGCTTGACGTGACAGCCCAGTGGCCCGAGCCGCATCGGTAGTGTTCATGCCTTCTGGCAGATTGATGACCTCTACAATGTGTTCGCGAGTGTAAGAGGGCTTCCGACCACGATACTTGCCCTTCTGATCCTTCGCGTGGGCGATCCCAGCCTTCTGAGCCTCTTTTGTGGCTTCTGCTTGGGCTTGAGCTGTAGCGGCAAGGAACGAGATCAAAGCATCCCGAACGGCCATCTGCATCGGATCGGTGGCTGCACCATCAAACACCATTCCGTTGATCACGGTTTTGATGATCACTCCCTTGGCCATAAAATGCCGGATCACTTCGGTGACATCGGTGTAGCTGCGACCCAGACGATCCACCCAACGGACCACCAGCACATCCCCAGACCGCAGTTTATCATACAGCCGCTTGCCCTCAGGACGCTCACAGAGCCGCGTGGAGACACCTGAAACACCGTGATCGGCCACCACTTCATCAATCACGAACCCTGCCGCTTCTGCCTGTGCCTTTTGATGCAGGAGAGTTTGATCAGTGGTGGAAACGCGGGCGTAGAGGATTGTGTGTGGCAAGTGAGGATTTCCTGTTCGTAAAGGTATTCCTCATATAAAATGTGTTCGCATAAATAATCCAGGGCTTACGGACACTTTTTCACTGGGCTTTGAGCATCGCCCTGTGCGTTCGTAAAGGTATGCCCTTGTGGGCACTTTAGCTGGTTGGATCGCCACGTTGGAGCCGAAGTGGGCACCAGGTGATTCTCTGTTTCGGTTCATTACTTTTAAAATAAATCAAGCGATTTCCTGATTTAATGTGAAAAAATCACTCAAAAACACAAGAAAAATTACCGTAAACCTCTGATTTCAAACAACTCTTCTCGTTACAAAACTTTCACAAACACCGTGCCTGGAAACCCTTTGACTGCAGCGGCGTAGATTTGCCAGAACATCGCCACCAACCCAGGTGAGCGAAATTCTGGAGTATTAGAGCGTGTCGCGTTTAATCGGTTTTGTATCCTGCGGCCTTGAAGAAGTTGTAGCATTCCTCGT
>NZ_PXNU01000112.1:0-3410 GCF_041300735.1 Phaeobacter sp. SYSU ZJ3003
CGGGCACCGATGACGTGAGCGATACCTCGGGCACGGCGGGCGACAATGACACGCCGACCGTGGTGGATCTTGAAGGCACAGCGTCGATCAATGGCGTGAAAACCGTGGTGCTGAGCTCTGATACGGACGCTTCAGGTGGCATGAGCGCCGGGGATGTCTTGACCTACACCATCACCGCAACAAACAGCGGCAACGTGACCCTGACAAATGTCGGCATTGAAAGTGACACTCTCAGCCGAGGGGTGACAAACCTGACGACGGTGACTGGTTTCTCCGCTTCGGATTTCACCCTGGTTCCGGAACACAGCGGGACGCTTGCCCCCGGTGAGTTTGCGTCATTCACGGCAACCTATGTGTTGACAGAAGCGGATATCGATGCGGGCGGATTGTCGAACTCAGCCACGGTTTCCGGCACACCGCCGACCGGAGAGGCCGTGACAGACGTGACCGATGACGGGACGACCGGCACCGGTGACGCGGGTGATGATCCGACGGTTTCCCTGCTTCAGCCTCTGGCGCGCAACGATGCCAGTTATGGCAATCAACTCGGCCAACCCGGAAAAGTCGCCGTGCTCGAAAATGACAGCTACGCTTCTGCCATGACACCGACCGTTATGTTGG
This sequence comes from Phaeobacter sp. SYSU ZJ3003, assembly GCF_041300735.1. NCBI lineage: Bacteria > Pseudomonadati > Pseudomonadota > Alphaproteobacteria > Rhodobacterales > Roseobacteraceae > Phaeobacter > Phaeobacter sp. SYSU ZJ3003. Next base: position 622 of record NZ_PXNU01000112.1, read on the forward strand.
TGACCGATGACGGGGCATTTGTCACGGAGATGACGGTGGCCGGAGAAGGTGTCTGGAAGGTCGGCGTCAACAACAAAATCCGCTTCACACCGGCGGCGGGTTATTTTGGCGACCCAACCGCCGTGGAATATGTCATCACCTCATCGAATGTTCCGGTGTCGAATCCTGCTGAGGTCCTGATCGATTATCTTGGGGTGGCCACCTCTGACGATCTCGTGGCTGAAAACGATGAGATTGTTGGCCAGGATCCCAGCGGGCCAGTGACAGTGAATCCGCTTCTGAATGATGCGGATGGCAACGCAGGGCAACTGGTTGCCTCTTCCGTCCGTCTCCTTGATGACAACAACAACCCTGTTTCCAGCCTGACCGTGCCTGGTGAGGGAAGCTGGTCGGTCGATACGCAAACCGGCGAGGTGACCTTTACGCCCGAACCTGGCTTCACCGGATCGAGCGCGAGTGTTCGCTATTATGTCGAGAACCTGGCAGGCATACCTCAGACGGCGGAGATCAGCATACTCTTCATCGACCCGCGGGGCGTCGTGTATGACACCGATACTCTCAGCCCGATTTCGGGGGTCTCGCTGCAGTTCGCGGATGCCACCGGTACGGTGCTGCCAGCCTCCTGCTTCCCAGCTGGGCAACAGCCCCAGACGACCGGAAGTGATGGCCGCTATCGGTTCGATTTGGCCGTCTCCTGTACCACGCTGGCAGGGCGGGAGTTCCAGATTCAGATCACCGGCGCCCCCGGCTATATGAGCGAGCCCGCGCCCGAGGGGCGTGAACAGGGAGTGCTGAATCCGGGCACACCGGCGACTGATGTGTACGAAGTTGTGCCCTATGACAGCGCACCGACAGCAGCGCAGACCCGGAAATACTTCACCAGATTCCTGATCGGTGCGAACTCGCGCCAGATCGTCAATAACCACATCCCCCTCGGGCGCCTCTTCAAGGAGATTGAGGAAGACCTGCGGCAGGTGCTGGAGGACGATCTTGCCGCGACCATGACGCAGCAGGGGCAGATCATGTCTGGCTATGCAAAGAACGCGCTGGCTCGGCTTAGGATGAATAGCCACACGGTCTGTGCAGCCGAGGTAGACCGGATCTTCAAGCGGCAGCCGGTGTCCTTTGCAACAGGCTCGGCAAAGCTGCCGAAAGAGGCCGACCAAACCCTTGATAGGGTCGCGCGGGTCATGGAACGCTGCGAAGAAATCGCTTTCGCTGTGCATGGCTACGTAGATCCCGCCTCCGGCCCGCGAGATGGTTACGACTTGAGCCAGGCACGCGCCAACAGCGTCATCGCGGGCCTGCGCCAGAGGGGCATCATCCGTGAGCGCCTGCAGGCCCTGCCTTTCCGGCTCCCGGGCGGCGAGGCCGGGACCGAGGGTGACACGGAAAACCGGATCCGAGTGGTTTCGTCAGGCCGTCTGATCACCGATGCCACCTGTGCGGACACCGTCACGACTGATGATGGCATGAATGTCGATATAAACGGTTCGAGCGGCAGCATTGATGGCAACTATTTGCAGGAGCGGCGAAATTGCGCGCGCGATGGCTGGACCATTCTATCGGGTAGCTTCAGCCACCTGCGCAACAGCAACGGCATGAACCAAAGTATGTTCCAGTTGTCCAAACGCAGCGAACGCTTCATAAGCGACGACCATTTGTCCGGGTGGTTCCTGGGCGCATACGCAACCTCAAATGATGTCTCCGGACTCGCCGATGGCACCATCCGTGGCTTTGGTCTGAATGCAGGTCTGTACGGAGCCAGACGCTTCGACAGCAATTTGTTCCTCGACTACTACTTTGGTGCGGCTGCCGGACGGCATCGGTTCGACCTTGCCTTCGGCCGGGTGGGCGGAGTGATATCTGCAACAGGTCACTACGACTATACGGCCCTGTTCATGGGGGTTGCCCTATCGGGGCAAACCCACCTGGGCAATTACCCGCTGACACCGCGGGTCGGGCTGGATGTGGCTTGGTCTCCGGGTGGCTCTGTGGAGGTAGCGGTCAGTCAGGGGGCCATCTCTAATGCAACCGGCCTTCGTCTATCCTCTGTCTCGGGGCTCAAGCTTTTCTCCGAGTTGCAGTTCGACGATCTTCTGCCCGGTCGCCCCGCGACGCTCATGGCTGCTCCCCGCCTGTTGTGCGAGCGGGCCATCGGCCAGCAGGACACCGAATGTGGTTATGGGTTGGATCTGCGCCTTGCACACGAGGTCGCAGCCAGCGCCAGCCGTTATGAACTGGCGCTGACTGGCGAACACACCCGCGCCCGCGACAGCTATGGTGTGTCGCTCTCCTTCACACAGGCGCTCGCGGCGGGCGCCCTCGAAGGAGCTGCGCGAGTGACGCAAGACGGTCGCCCTGGCGTTGGAATGGCGTACAATCTCGACTTCTAATCTGAAACGAGAGTTATGAGAGACGCTCTGGAGCGGCAGAAATATAGCCGCTCCAGAACGTGAGCTGGAGGTTTCACTCTAGATTTCTTAGCATAGGCAGGCTCCGCACTACGCGCGGCAACATTTCAGCCTGCATTGCAAAGGCACACCGCAACGCGCAACTCAAGTCGTACCTCTTCACGTGGATGGCGGCTTTGATCAGGTGGCTTGCCATGACTGCCGAGATCATCCAGGGGGTTGAGTTCCGCGACGGCCTCCGCCAACTTCGAGCTGCCGCCTGATCAGACGTCACCAACTTCTGCGCATATCTCAGAGGAAGGGCCAGTTGCCGGGAATGTCCCGATCGATGTTGAAAAGCGTTTCGGGCGACGCTGCGGATTTCATGGTTATGCG
>NZ_PXNU01000113.1:0-3149 GCF_041300735.1 Phaeobacter sp. SYSU ZJ3003
GTTGGTTGCGGGAGCAGGATTTGAACCTGCGACCTTCAGGTTATGAGCCTGACGAGCTACCGGGCTGCTCCATCCCGCGGAGATTGTTGGTTATGATCGTTAGAGAGATTTTTTTGGTATTTACTAGGTTTGGCGGTGACCTACTCTCCCAGGGCTTAAGCCCAAGTACCATTGGCGCGACGGCACTTAACTTCCGGGTTCGGGATGGGACCGGGTGTTTTGCTCGTGCTATGACCACCAAACCGAGTAAATACCAAAAGCCTCCGGCTTTTGGTATTTGCGGCAGGCAGGATATTTGCGAAGCAAATGCCCGTTGCCGCAGGCCCGTTATGTCACGGGTCGTTTTCCAAAAGCGGAAGGTTTTTAGATCAACGTTTTGTCCAAGTTTCGTTTTGCTTTTTGGTGTTTACGAGACTGTCTGTTACTGGAACAGATCAAGCCTATCGGGCGATTAGTACCGGTCAACTGAATGCATTGCTGCACTTACATCTCCGGCCTATTGACGTGGTGGTCTTCCACGGCCCTCAGGGATACCTTGTTTTGAGGGGGGCTTCCCGCTTAGATGCCTTCAGCGGTTATCCTTTCCGATCATAGCTACCCTGCACTACCGTTGGCACGATAACAGGTCCACCAGTGGATCGTTCACCCCGGTCCTCTCGTACTAGGGGCAACTCCTCTCAAGTATCCTACACCCACGGCAGATAGGGACCGAACTGTCTCACGACGTTCTAAACCCAGCTCACGTACCTCTTTAAACGGCGAACAGCCGTACCCTTGGGACCTGCTCCAGCCCCAGGATGAGATGAGCCGACATCGAGGTGCCAAACACTGCCGTCGATATGGACTCTTGGGCAGTATCAGCCTGTTATCCCCGGCGTACCTTTTATCCGTTGAGCGATGGCCCTTCCACTCGGGACCACCGGATCACTATGGCCGACTTTCGTCTCTGCTCGACTTGTCAGTCTCGCAGTCAGGCTGGCTTCTGCCATTGCACTCAACGAGCGATTTCCGACCGCTCTGAGCCAACCTTCGCGCGCCTCCGTTACGCTTTAGGAGGCGACCGCCCCAGTCAAACTACCCGCCACGCAGGGTCCCGGATCCGGATAACGGACCGCGGTTAGACATCAAGAGTGCGAAGGGTGGTATCTCAAGGGAGGCTCCACCGGAACTAGCGTTCTGGTTTCGATGCCTACCACCTATCCTGCACATCACAATCCTGATGCCAGTGCGAAGCTGTAGTAAAGGTGCACGGGGTCTTTCCGTCTAACCGCGGGAAGCCTGCATCTTGACAGGCAATTCAATTTCGCTGAGTCGATGTTGGAGACAGCGGGGAAGTCGTTACGCCATTCGTGCAGGTCGGAACTTACCCGACAAGGAATTTCGCTACCTTAGGACCGTTATAGTTACGGCCGCCGTTTACCTGGGCTTCAATTCGGAGCTCTCACTCCTCCTTTTAACCTTCAGGCACCGGGCAGGCGTCAGACCCTATACGTCGTCTTGCGACTTCGCAGAGCCCTGTGTTTTTAATAAACAGTCGCCACCCCCTGGTTTGTGCCCCCGGATCCAAGTTGCCTTGAACCCGGGCCTCCTTCTCGCGAACTTACGGAGGTATTTTGCCGAGTTCCTTCAACATCGTTCTCTCAAGCGCCTTGGTATTCTCTACCAGTCCACCTGTGTCGGTTTAGGGTACGGTCTGATGGAGGGCTATTTCCAGGGACTGCTCAGCAGCCCAACCAATCCGATAAGGCTGAACTACAGTCGCAATCCGTCACATCCTCCTGGCCCAGGAATATTAACCTGGTTCCCATCGCCTACGCCTTTCGGCCTCGGCTTAGGGGCCGGCTTACCCTGCTCAGATTAGCTTTAAGCAGGAACCCTTGGACTTTCGGCGAGAGTGTCTCTCACACTCTTTGTCGCTACTCATGTCATCATTCTCGCTAGTGATCTCTCCACCGGATGGCTCACGCCCCGGCTTCATCGAAAGCCTCTTGTCTCCAATCTTCCCGAAGGAAGTAAGGAGACATGAGACTATGTCACACTACGCTCTGCTACCATGCACTATGTGCATCCTCGGCTTCGGCTCATGGCTTGAGCCCCGTTACATCTTCGCCGCAGGACAACTTATTTAGACCAGTGAGCTGTTACGCTATCTTTAAAGGATGGCTGCTTCTAAGCCAACCTCCTGGTTGTTTTGGTCGTCCCACCTGCTTTCCCACTTAGCCATGAATTGGGGGCCTTAGCCGGAGGTCAGGGTTGTTTCCCTCTCCACTACGGACGTTAGCATCCGCAGTGTGTCTGCCATCTAGTACTCCCGGGTATTCGGAGTTTGGTTAGGATCAGTAAGCCTGTGGGGCCCCATTACCCATCCAGTGCTCTACCCCCCGGGGTATTCGGATGACGCTCTACCTAAATAGATTTCGCAGAGAACCAGCTATCTCCGAGTTTGATTGGCCTTTCACCCCTAGGCACAGCTCATCCCGATCTTTTTCAACAGATGTGGGTTCGGTCCTCCAGTGCGTGTTACCGCACCTTCAACCTGGCCATGCCTAGATCACTCGGTTTCGGGTCTGATCCCACGAACTCATTCGCCCTATTAAGACTCGCTTTCGCTGCGCCTTCGCCTAGCGGCTTAAGCTTGCTCGTGAGACCAAGTCGATGACCCATTATACAAAAGGTACGCTGTCAGCCCTCAAGGGGCCTCCAACTGATTGTAGGCGTTCGGTTTCAGGTACTGTTTCACTCCCCTCGTCGGGGTGCTTTTCACCTTTCCCTCACGGTACTGGTTCACTATCGGTCAGTAAGGAGTACTTAGCCTTCGAAGGTGGTCCTCCGATCTTCAGACAGAATTTCACGTGTTCCGCCCTACTTAATACGTCCATCAAAGCTTCCTGTACGGGGCTATCACCCGCTATGGCTGCGCTTCCCAACGCATTCCAGTCACTTCTCTGGCTCGGCTGGTCCCCGTTCGCTCGCCGCTACTAAGGGAGTATCAATTGATGTCCTTTCCTCCGGGTACTTAGATGTTTCAGTTCCCCGGGTTTGCTCTTAAAACCCTATGTATTCAGGTTTTAAGTACCTGGTTCAGCAAGATATTGGCTACCGTGGTAACAATATCGAACTGTCAGGTGGGTTCCCCCATTCGGAAATTC
>NZ_PXNU01000114.1:0-3059 GCF_041300735.1 Phaeobacter sp. SYSU ZJ3003
GAAAGCGGCGCTGTTCGCGGTGGGTCCCGGCCAAGAGGTTGTGAACCTCGTCGATCATGATCATCCGAAGGCCAAGGTCGCGCAGGAGCGCGATGATGCGGACTTCGAGGGAAGCCACATTTTGAGCGCGGGCGCTCAGTGCCGTCGCCGGGGCGCCGACGGCGGCCAAGATGTGCAAGTAGAACCGCCGTTCGTCTGGTGCGGGCGGCGCTTGCAACAGCAGCAGCGGTGTGCGGGTGATGCCTGACGCCGGATCGTATTCTGGTGCGTATTTGCGCGACAGGTTTCGGGCGATCATCGTCTTGCCGATCCCGGAGGCACCATGCACAAGAAGCCCAGGCATACGGGTTTGCCGTGGCGCTTCGATCAGACCCTGCAAGCGGTCCAACACCTGTTCGGCCCGCGGAAAGCCGATCCAGATATCCGATTGAATGAGGGCGATCCGACCGTCTTCCTCAGTTGTCCTTGCCCTCAATTCACCATCTCTCCACCTTGAACAATGGGCGCGATGTATCACCCGTGTCGATCGGGCGCAGCCCTTCGGTTGTCGAGACAGCCGAGTTGGTGCCCTCCAATGTCCCTTTTCTTTCACGGGATCGGCGTTCGGCCTTCGTCAGGCCCCGGCTTTCAGCTTCAATCTGGCGTTGCTGTCGGATCAGCTCAGCCAGCACCATCTCATTGGACCCGGACTTGCCAAGGGCACGGGCCTTCCTCATGGCTTCGCGATATTCCCAGAGGGACACAGGCGGAATTTCAAGGTTTCTGTACCGCGCCTCAACATATCGGCCATCTTCCAGTTCAACCCAGATCATTGAGATATCGCGAGGATCGTAGCGAACAACCACCTTTCCATCGCCGCGCCCAATGTGGCCTGCAAGGGCATCGGACCAGTACCGTATCTGGAACAGATGGATGCCGTCACGCCTGACTTTGCGCAGTTCGCTGGGCAGGAAGCTCACCTGAAAGGCTTCCATCTCGAAGGGGATGTCGCCCGTCATTTGCTCTGAGAGCGCTTCCCATTTGGCAACGGGCGTACAGCCAATGCTTGAATGAATGCTGTTGTTGTAACGGCAGATTTCGAGAGCAAACCAATGATCGAATTCGCTCAGGGTCATCGTGGCCTGGCCTTCGGCGTCATAGTCGCCCTTGGCCGCGATTGAGGCTTGCGTTGTTCCCGGCAACAGGTGAACGGCCCCCATCATCGTCCCGATCAACCGCTCGATGTGACCCCCGAAGTGAGGACTTCCCGGCGGCCGATAGACCAGATCGATCCCCCATTCCGCACAGGCCGACCGAAAGGCCCGCGACCGGAAATCGCGGCCATTGTCGACATGGATGCTGTGCGGTTTGCCCTGTGCGGGCCAAGGAATATTGCACGCCAATTCCAACAGAAGTTCCCCCTTGGAGGCTACCGCCTGTGTCAGGCAAAGCGACACTGACAGACGCGAAGGCGCCGCGAGAGAGGTGTAATATCCCGTTACCAACCGCGTTGCGACGTCGATCGCCAGCGTGACCCACGGTCGGCCAATTGGTTGGCGCTCAAAACTGTCAACGAGAATGATGTCGGCAGGTGTATGGTCGATTTGCACGACCTCCAGTGGCTGACTGGCCTTGTTCTCGCCTGTGACGGCCGCAAATTTCTGGCGGGCCGCCTTTGCCCCCTCTCGTGCCTTTGCAACTTCGCGGGCATCCATTGCATCCAGACGACGTTGAACCGTCCGCCGTGTCGGCGGTTGCAAGCCCTGCTGCCAGCACGCGCTGCGGATCTCAGTCACAACACGCGACAGGCTGGATCGTTCCCGGCGCAAGAAATAACGGCGAAGATGCTCTTCGATCACCGCTTCGACCTTGCTGGATATCAAAACCGTACCTGTCGGGCGGCCTCGTTTTCGCGGAGCCAGCGCGCTGGTGCGCCCACCCTCTTCCGCCAGCCGCTTTATCCAACGCCAGACCGTCGCCCTGCTGACACCAAGCTCCCAAACGGCGTCATTGATGCCGCTTTCCAGACTGCCAGCCCCATTGAGATATGCCTGAACAAGCGGACGTAGCACGGCGGCCCTGCGCGACTCTTCAGCACCAACTGCAACGGAGGCTTCGCCATCATCATCCATCGATATTTGCCGCACATGTCTGTGAACCCTGTCTCAGGTTTAAGGGCAAGAAAATCGGAATTAAAGGCAAAATCTCATATTTAAGGGCAAAGGACAGCCGTTGATTTCGTTGGATTTCTCATCTCACAATTATGGGCTACGCGACACGAATCGATTTCAACACCGCTCGCGGTGAACGGGGAAGCTTTTTCTTCCGAAACACCATGAGACATGCAACTGAAACAACAACCGCCCTGGCGGAACGAACATCTCTGCCCTGCCCTAACCCCTATGAGCTTCTGGGCCCGGTTCGCATACTGAGGAAGGAGCTCGGTCTTACAACCAATGATCTCGCCGTTCTGACCGCGCTCATTAGCTTCCTACCCCGCAAAGAACATGAGACTCAGGACAGCCAGCGACTTACGCTCACTGTCGTGTTCCCATCGAACGCTTCTCTGTCAGAGCGCGCCAATGGACTCGATGAGAGAACACTTCGACGCAGCCTGGGACGCCTCTCAGCTGCTGAACTGATCGAACGCAAGAATTCAGCAAATGGCAAACGCTTTCCGCTGCGGTATGGAGGCATTATCAGAGATGCCTTCGGTATCGACCTGAAGCCCTTGATCCAGAGGTACGGCTCGCTCGCGACACAAGCCTTGCAGCTCACCGAAGAACGCGAGCGCTTGCGCTCACTGAAAGCTGAGGCGTTGGCCCTACGTGCTTCGCTACTCCACCAGACACGCTTCGATGAAGCAAAGCTATCTACCCTCAACATGATCAGAAATGTCCTGCGTCGAGCAACATTAACCATTGATGCAGTCCTGAGCGTTATCTCGGAACTTAGAGCCCTCGGAGCCGATACCGACGCAAGCTACGGTGAACACCATGCCGCAACAAAAGCTGGGGGAATGTCCCGATCGATGTTGAAAAGCGTTTCGGGCGACGCTGCGGATTTCATGGTTATGCGGC
>NZ_PXNU01000115.1:0-2527 GCF_041300735.1 Phaeobacter sp. SYSU ZJ3003
AAATGCGGGGAATTCATGCGCCTGTCCCACGGTCCTCCGCATTATGGCCACCTGATGATAAGTGAAGTAATGATCACCTCTCCATTACTTCACGAACGGGCGCACGTACTGTGGCGCGATGAGCTTTACCTCGTGGCCAAGCACTTCCATTTCGCGCGCCCAATGGTGCGCGCTGCCGCAGGCCTCAAAAATGACCAAGCAAGGTTCGTGTTGGGCCATAAAAGCAGGGAATTGCTTACGTGTAAGCTTTTTGCGGAACTGGACTTTTCCCGTCCGCTGAGCACCGTGGATCTGGAAAACACTCTTTGCCAGATCGACCCCAATCATCATATCCTTCATCTCGCCGTCCTCTCCTCCGTATGGCTTTCAACACCACGATTTTGGCACATTGCGATGCCGTCTGGGGAGGGCGGCAACCATCCCATCTGTATTTCTCATGCGGCCTGATGGGACCATTTGAGACGAGATTTACAAAGCGCGTTTGCGATTGTGACGAGCTTGCGGGCGACTGCTGTGATGACAACCTTGTGTGGTTTTCCGGCGGCACGAAGACGGTCGGCGAAGGTTTTCAGGAGCGGGTTGTGATGGCTGGCGACGAGCGCCGCCTGGAACATCACGTGTCGTAACAGTCGGCGGCCGCCTCCGATGGCGCGCTTGCCGCGCATGGTGCCACTGTCATGTGCGATCGGAGCCAGACCCGCCAGCGCGGCGGCCTGCTCACCCGAGAGTTGGCCAAGCTCGGGCATCTCGGCGATGAGCATAGTGCTAGCGACGGGGCCGATCCCGGGAACGGAACGCAGGATGTCGACAGTTCTCGCCAGTTCATCATCCGAGGCCAGGGTCTGCTCGATCCGCTCCTCCAACCCTGCGATCTGGCGATCAAGAAGGTCTTTCAGCTCGGCGTTCATGGCTTCAAACATATCCGCCGATCCCAGCTTCCCATGCGCCTTGATCTGCGCCAGAAGCCGTTTGCGTGTCTCGACCAACTGCCCACGCTTTGACGACAACGCCCTGAGAAGACGCAGTTTTCTATGTGGCAGTACGCGTCCCGCATCCGGTCGAAACATCATGAACCGCGCGATGAGCTCTGCGTCGATCCGGTCCGTCTTGGCCCGTGTGCCCCGGCTGGCGGCGAATGCTTTGATCTGGGCGGGTGGCAATTGCCGGGTCGCGATCCCGCAAACATCCAGGGCGGACCATAGCCGCCATTCCTGACCGCCAGTAGCCTCGAAGCAAACCAGCGCACCCGTTTCAAGAGCGAGTTGAGCGACTCGCTCGTGACCCTCTGCCTTGTTTGGCAGCCGCGTGCGCTTGCCTTCTGGCAGACAGTGGATATCCAACCAATCCCGGCTGACATCTATACCGATGATCCTTGCCTGTGATACTTTGCTCATGCTCTCTTCCTTCTGCTCCGCGGTCCTAATCGGCCGCATTCAACTGTTCGAGACGATGAAGAGAGACGGTGCTGGCTCGCTAGGAAACCTGGTCAACGCCACAAGGCTCAGACGCCAAACACCGTCCCGTCACCGGCCTCGGCCAAGGTCGGTGACGGGATCAGGATAGCAAACCGAAGATACAGAAGGCTCAGGACTTCGGTAACGGGGGCGTCTCGGTCAAGCAGTTTTGCGCAAAAAATAATCCGCCTTAGCGGTTCCTTTGAGATTCTTGATGCCGGTCCTGGCTTCTGTCACGGCTTTCGGTTGAGAACCTTGGGGTACATGCTTCGGTTCGTGGTCAGCGCGGCGGCTGCCAACATGATGCTGGTTCGATATAATTCCGACGTACCCATCTCATAGGCGTGCTTGTCAAAGTCAGCGACAGTCCAGACCTCGGCATCATCGGAACCACGTCCCTGCGGGACCTCTAAAGCCTGCAATCACGCAGGCAACGGGCGAGGTATCATCCTGTCAGACAGGGTTCGGCGGGACTATCCCGAATTTTGCGCCGCGCTGACGTGGTAACTGCTCACAGAGGAGACCCACGTATGAGCATCGATAAAGACCTGCTGGACCGGCTGATGGAAGGCCGTTCCCCTGGAGATCTGTTTGGCAAGACTGGCATCCTGGCGGAACCGACCAAGGCACTGGCGGAACGTGCGCTGAGCACGGAGATGGACGTCCATCTTGATGAAGAGCGCGGGGAGGAACCGCCTGAGGGCCAGAACCAGCCCCCCAATCGCCGCAACGGGCGCAGCCAGAAGACTGTGACCACCGACAGCGGCAAGGTTGTTCTGGACATCCCCCGCGAGCGGAACGGCACCTTCGATCCGATGCTGATCGCTAAGTATCAGCGCCGCTTTCCCGAGTTCGACCGCAAAATCGTCAGTATGTATGCCCGCGGCATGACCACCCGCGAGATCCAGGGCCATATCGAGGAAATCTACGGCGTCGAGGCCTCGCCCAGCCTGATTTCCGCGATCACCGACGCGGTGATGGAGGAGGTTACCGCTTGGCAGAACCGCCCCCTTGAACCCTGCTATCCGATCGTTTTCATGGACGCGATCCGGGTCAATATCCGCAGTGACGGG
>NZ_PXNU01000116.1:0-203 GCF_041300735.1 Phaeobacter sp. SYSU ZJ3003
ATGAGGGCGCAAAGTTCTGGGCCAAGGTTCTCAGCGATCTGCGTAACCGAGGCGTCCAGGACATCCTCATCGCCGTCGTGGACGGGCTGAAGGGCTTCCCCCAGGCTATCGAGGCTGCCTTTCCCCAGACGCGCGGGTTCAGACCTGTTGGTGTGGACAGCCTCCCCACGGCACCACAATGTGCCACAATGAGGTTATCAAGG
>NZ_PXNU01000117.1:0-2669 GCF_041300735.1 Phaeobacter sp. SYSU ZJ3003
AGGAGCCAAACCAGCGTTGCACAGAAAGAAAAGGACTTGAAAATGTAATTTCCTCATGCAGATCGATCTTCCAGAACACGGTCTCGCACCGGATCTCGACCGCGCCGAAATCGTGCCAGCCTTCGGGGTCATTCTCCGGCTCGAATGTGGCAAACTCACCGGTTGCCTTCACCGCCTCGGCCATGAAGCCATCGCTGGCCTCCATGAGCGAGCGGGTCACATGCATACGGCCCTGGATGGGCTGCTCTGGCGGCACCCCGAGGCACACGAGCTTGCGAAACGCGTCGTTCTGCGCCGCGATCACACTCGGATCAGGGCGGTCTGGCTGGGTTTGTGCGATGATGATCATCGGGCTCTCCTTTGAGAAGTTGAAACACCCTTCCCAAAGCCTGCTTTTTCTTTTCCGCTTGGCGGATGAATCGAGGCCGAAGGCGCCCTACCCGAACAGCCCTTTGGGTCTGTAATTCGGGTTGGGGATGGTTTCGATCCAGCCGCCCTGGTCCGTGATGCTCTCGAGCGCTGCCGAAAGCGGATACGCGCCCTCGGACGGGCTCCGCCAATAGGCACCGCGTTTGAAGGTGATGATCTTGCGGCGGCCGTCTTCGAAGCAGGCCACCCGCAGCGTCTTGGGTTCCTTGCGTGACATGGACCTCTCCGTTCTCCCTGTGGTCAGGCCGCTTCGGCGCTGCCCCCTGCCCTGCCCACCTCCGATCTGGCTATCAGATAGTCGCAGGCCCGCTGCGCATCCGCGGCGTGCTTGAAGATCGCGCCCTTGTCCGACCGAAGGACGCGCAACCAGTTGTGGAGGTAGGCGGCATTCATCTCCAGCGTATGCGCCGTGAAGCCGAGCGTCTGACCCAGGAACACAGAGGTCAATTCCGCGACGATCTCCTCGCGTGCGTAAGAGGTGTTGCCGAACTTCGAGAGACCAAAATCGCGGTTCAGTCGATGCGGGGCTTTCGTGGCATGGGCCTTATGCCGACATCGGCATAAGGCCCATAATGCCGAGGTTCGGATTATGCCGCGCCGATCTGCAGGACCAGTTGCGTTGCGGTCGGATCGGCGCGGCATGTCGGCATAATTCAGAGCGCTTCGAGGAAGGCCAACAGTTCATCTCCCGGTCGATAGCGTCCGCCCGAGCTGTTGACCGGCTTCGTCAGGGCCATCGCTCTTTCCTTCAGTTCGATATCGGCGTGGATGTAGACCTGCGTCGTCTCGACCGATTCATGACCCAGCCAGAGAGCAATGATTGTTCGGTCAACACCGCTCTGCAGAAGCTGCATTGCGGTGGTATGGCGCAAGACATGGGGGGTGACGCACTTCAATCTGAACGTCGAACTGGTCAAGGCGGCGGTGGCCGAGTGCTTCCGAACGATCCGTTCAACCGCGTCTCGGCTCAAGCACGCGCCCCGGATCGTCGCAAACAAGGGGTCGCTGGGGCCGACGTCAATCTGGGCAAGCCAAGCTTTCAAAGCATCCCGACTATCCGCACGAAGCGGTGTTGCGCGTTCCTTTCGGCCCTTGCCCATGCACCTGAGGTGCGCTCCGGTGCCAAGCTCGACATCGCCAACGCGAAGGCCGATCACCTCTGATACACGCAAGCCGGTTTGGAGCATTGTGAGAAGCAGAACGCGGTCGCGCCGCCCAAACCAGGTCGTCTGGTCAGGTGCCTTCAGCAAGGCCTCCATCTCGTCACGGGTCAGGAAGTCCACGACGCGTTTTTCGTGCCGTTTGGACGGCATCGCCAGCACCTTCTGGCAATGATGCAGCAACTGGGGTTCACAGCCCGCGATATATTTGAAGAACGAACGGATCGCTGCTAGCCGCGTGTTCCGGCTTCGCGCGCTGTTGCCGCGTTCCTCCTCGCAAAAGGTCAAGAACCGCCCGATGATGTCGGCATCGATGTGGGCTACATGCAGCTCAGTCGGCGGCAACCTGGTCTCTGCTGTCGCGTATTTCAGCAAGAGCCGGAAGGTGTCGCGATAGCTGGCGATCGTGTTTGGGCTGGCCTGCATCTGGGTCAACAGCCGCTCGGTGAAGAACCGTTGCACGTAGATGGGCAATGGATAGGTCGCGATCATGATGCACCCTCCAGTACCCGTCGTTCGGCCCGCGCCGCGGCCAACTGCATCAGCTCGGGCACGGCCTCGATATACCAGAATGTGTGCTTTGGCTCGGAATGGCCGAGATAGGTGCTGAGCTTGTACATTTCGGCCTCGATGTCCAGGCCATCGCGGAACCAGTCCAGGATGGTGTGGACGGCAAATGTGTGCCGCAAATCATGGATGCGTGGCCCATTGCCGTGTCGGTTGAAGGATTGCGGGGATCGTAGGCCGGTGTTTCTGCAGGCCAGCGCGAAGTTGTAGCGTGCCCCGCAATCTCCCGCCGGTTCGCCATCTTCTTTGATGAAGAACGCCGACGACTGGTGCGCGACCAGCCGATCCCGCAACTCGGCATAGTGGGCGAGCCGATGGGCGGTGTCACCGTTGACGGGCAGCTGCCGATCTTTACCATTCTTCGTGTTTCTGAGCGTTAACACGGCACGGTCAAGATCGACATCCTGCTGATCAAGAGACAAAGCTTCGTTCACCCGCATGCCCGTCTATAGCGCGTCAATCTGGGTGAGACGCTAGCGACAATCAGGATGAGATTCTACGTCGCGGCATCGG
>NZ_PXNU01000118.1:0-2638 GCF_041300735.1 Phaeobacter sp. SYSU ZJ3003
TGCGGGTTTCGGTAAATCCCGGACAAGCATTTCAGTAATTCCCGGACACGCGTTTCGGTAAATCCCGGACAGTGATTTCGCTAATTCCCGGACAGTTCCGGGAGGGCTTGGGGCCGGTTGGTCCTCGCCTGCACCGTCGCGGCATTCTGCCGGTCTTGAACAAGGCCGGGAGGGACCATGCCGAGACGGAAGCAAGCGAGGCGCACGACCGTGCAAGACATACGAACGATACTGCGGCTGACGCATGAACAGGGGCTTTCGGCGCGTGAGGTTGCCGCGCGTCTGAAGCTCAGCAAGACGACCGTCGCGACCTATCTGAACCGGGCTCGGGAGGCGGGGCTGAACTGCTGGCCGCTGCCCAAGGGTCGGGATGATGATACCACGCTGAAGCAGGTTCTGTTCCAGCGCGTTGGCCGCCCACCGCGGGACCTGACGGAACCTGATTGGCCAAAGATGGCGGCTGAGATGAAGCGTAAGGGCGTGACGTTGCTGCTGCTTTGGGAGGAGTATCGGGCAGCCCATCCTGACGGCTATGGCTACACGTGGTTCTGCGCGCGTTACAGGGAGTTCGAGAGCCGGATAAGTCCCCGGTATCGCAACCGCCATGAGGCTGGTGCGGTGATGCAGACCGATTACGCTGGCCACACCATTCCTGTTATCGACCCTGCGACGGGTCAGGAACATCGCGCCCAGATCTTCGTTGCCGTGCTTGGCGCCTCCAATTACACCTTTGCCTGGGCCAGCCTCAGCCAGAAGCTGCCCGATTGGATCGATGCCCAGGTTCGTGCGCTGAAGTTCTTTGGCGGTGTTCCCAAGGCGATCGTGTGCGACAATCTCAAGGCGGCAGTGGCCAAGCCGCTCTGGTTCGAGCCGTCGGTCACCAAGACCTTCTCCGACATGGCCACGCATTACGACACGACCGTGTTGCCAACGCGGCCGCGCAAGCCGCGCGACAAGGGCAAGGTCGAGGGCGCGGTGCTGATCGTGGAACGCTGGATTCTGGCCCGGCTGCGCAACCGGCAATTCTTTTCCGTCGAGGCGCTGAACGTGGCCATTGCCGAGCTGCTCGCAGATATCAATGCGCGAACCATGCGGCGGGTGGGCCGCTCTCGACAGGACCTCTTCGAAGAGATCGAACGTGCGGCGCTGCGCCCCTTGCCAGACACGCCCTTCGAATACGCGGAGTGGAAGCAGGCCAAGGTGCATCCTGACTACCATATTGAGGTGCTGCACAGCTTCTATTCCGTGCCCTACCGCCTGATCGGCCGACAAGTCGATGTGCGCCTGACCCACCGCATGATCGAGATATTCCATAATCACGAGCGCGTTGCTGTTCATCACCGCCGCGGCCAGCGGGGCGGTCATTCCACGATAAAGGAACACATGCCCAAGGCGCACCAGCGCTATGGCGGCATGACGCCGGAAAGCCTCATCACCCGCGCAGCACGCACCGGCTACCACACAGCTGCACTTGTCGAGCGCCTGATGCGCGACAGGCCACATCCCGAACAGGGATACCGATCCGCCCTCGGTGTGCTCAGCCTGCAGCGCCAGTTCGGGCCGGATAGGTTGGAGGCTGCCTGCGACCGCGCCCTGACGGTCGGAACCGTCTCCTATGCCTCGGTGCGCTCCATCCTCGTCACCGGGCTGGACCAGGCCCCGGAGCCGCCAGACCCGATCACCGCCACGCCGGCCCACGACAACATTCGTGGCTCAGGCTACTACCAGTAACCCTCAGCACAGAAGGATCAACACATGCTGACACATCCCACCCTCGACCAGATAGCCGCACTTGGCCTGACAGGCATGGCAGACGCCTGGAAGGCCCTTGCCGAACAGGACCCGGGTCAGTCCCTCGATCGCAATGAATGGCTCGGGCTCATGCTCGATCGGGAAGCTTCGGCAAGAGCCGATAAACGCTTCACCAACAGGCTGCGCAACGCCAAGATGCGCTTCCCCAATGCCTGCATCGAAGATACCAACTTCGCCGCCAGCCGAGGCCTCGATCGCCGTCAGGTTCTCGCGCTGGCACAAGGCGAATGGATCAAGGCCAAGGAGCAGATCATCCTTACCGGCCAAACGGGCACCGGCAAAACCTGGCTGGCCTGCGCCTTCGGACATCAAGCCGCACGCCTCGATCACGCGGTCCTCTACGTCCGCATGCCCCGTCTCTTCGAAGATATGGCAATGGCGCGCCTCGATGGGCGGTTCCCCAAGCTGGTCGACAAGCTGGCCCGCGTCCAACTGCTCATTCTCGACGACTGGGGCACCCATGGGCTCACCGACCAGCAGCGTCTCGATCTGCTCGAACTCTTCGAGGAACGCTATCAGAGGCGCTCTACAATCATTACCGCCCAACTGCCCGTCTCGGGTTGGCACGACATGATCGGCGAACCGACAATTGCCGATGCCATCCTGGACCGGATTGTCCATAACGCCCACCGTATCGATCTCAAGGGAGACAGCATGCGCAGAAAAGATCAAAACGAGAACTTGACCCACGTGAAAAACCGCGAAACGATGCTATCAGATACATAACTGCAGGCAGAGGATCAGCCGTGCCCGAACTGTCCGGGAATTACTGAAACGGCTGTCCGGGATTTAGCGTAATCGCTGTCCGGTAATTCTGAAATCCGCA
>NZ_PXNU01000119.1:0-2562 GCF_041300735.1 Phaeobacter sp. SYSU ZJ3003
GCCGCATAACCATGAAATCCGCAGCGTCGCCCGAAACGCTTTTCAACATCGATCGGGACATTCCCTTTGCTCGACAGTGGTGCATTTTGCCTCGCGCAATCGCGGCGATCCAAATACCAATGCGAGTCCCTTGGCGCGTGACACCGCTACGTTGATGCGGTTCAACGAAAACAGAAACTCCATCCCGCGCGAGGTTTCTTCGGCGGAGGATGCGGTCATGGAAACCAGGCAGACCGGTGCCTCTTGTCCCTGAAACTTATCGACGGTGCCGACACGCACGCCGGATGGAAGCGCATCCCGCAAAGCGTTTACCTGTGCGTTGTATGGGGCGACGACGATGATGTCTGTCTCGCGCATCGGTCGCGTGCTGCCGTCCTTCTCCGTCCAGCTTCCACCAAGAATCTTGGCGACGGTTTTGCCAATCGCGGCGACTTCTTCCTGTGCGATCTGTGCATTACCCTCATGGGGGACCGGCACCCAGAAAGCTCCGGCTTCGGGGAGCGCTGTGCCTGTCACGCGCTGATTGGCCGTATCAGGATGACTGGTCAGTCGACCTTCATACACCTGTTCCGAGATAAACCGGCAGACCTCCGGGTGCATGCGCCGAGATGTGGGAAGGAAAATGCCCCGGTCGGCTGGAACCGTCGCATGCTCACCGAGCATCCAATCCAGGCACGACAGGTTCGCAGGCTCGGGATGCGCACCCTGGATGACCTGCGGCAACTGGCGTGGGTCGCCCACAAGCACGATGTTTCGCGCGGCACGCCCCATGGCAGCCATGTTGGCAAGTCCGACCTGACCTGCCTCGTCCACGAACAGCCAATCAAAGGCCTGCACATTCTCGTCGCGGGAAAAGAACCACGCCGTGCCGCCCACGACATGCGCGTCTGATAGCGCAGGGTCGTCGTTCGACGTAGCGCGGGTAATCTCGGACAAACCGTCGGGGTACCCATCCTCACCTCCGCCAACCTTGTGCGCCAGCTCGACGTTTTCCAACGTGATATCGGGATCGTCATCCTCGAGGGCGAGAAGACAACCCATCAGAACATTGTGGATCGCCTCGTGACTGTTTGACGCGACACCAACTCGAAACCCTTGGCGGACAAGGGACAGGATCGCGCGGGCACTGACATAGGTCTTCCCGGTGCCGGGTGGTCCCTGGATCGGCAGGACCGTTTCATCCATGTCATTCACCACGGCAATAGTGCCCCCTACAGGCTCTGCCCCGCCCAGAAGATCGCCCCGTGGGCCAGTGCGCAGACGCGGTGCAGCGCGCGACAGCAGGTCGTCCACCGCCGTGTACCGGCGCGCGCCGCACTGATCGGCGATCACATCGCGTAAAGCACCCGCAATGACACTTGTCTGGATCGGCCAGTCCGGATGCAGCGACAGTTGATCCGCCAGAAGATCGGCCTTGCCCGGACCTACCTTAACGGTGATCTCACGTGCCCGCCGATCCATGGACTCGATGCCGACCGTCGTCGGGGGGGTGTCGAATACCGGAACCGTCGCCTTCTTGCCGCTCCGCAGTTTCGTTTCCTGTTCGGGATAGGTATACCGCCGCGCGAAGGATCGCTTCACGGGCTCGACAGGGCCCGCTGCCTCAAGCCCACCAAGTGCATCTAGATCGTCGAGCAGATCATCCTCGTCCTTGGCTGCGCTGTCGAATACGGCCCATTGAGCGGGCTTCACCTCGCGGCTGTGAAAGACACCGAGGTTGAACAGCATATCCTGCCGTGCCTCGGGCAAGCCGGACCCTGCCAGTATGTTCCGCAAAGCCTGCGTATCGGCATCCTCTTCGGCTTCTTTATCGCCTGCATCCTGGGCAAGTGTCGGCCAAGGGCCATCAGGCCGGATGCCAACCAGCCAGTCGCGCAATTCCTCGGTCGAGATACAGTCGATGCGGTTGTAATCCTCGATCTCGTCCAGAATCTGCTGGTCCTGCGTTTCGCGCCAGCGCTCATAGGCCACGACCGAGCCGCCTGCTGTCTTGACCTCGCCATCGCGTTTGCGGTCGTAGAAGGCCTCCATCGATTTGATGGAATAGTTTGGCTCAGACCCGATCAGCCCGCCGCGCACGACGGCGAACAGATCTACGAAGCGGCGCTCCCTCAATAACCGGTCGAGGAAAGCCTCACCGATCCCGTATTTGGTGGTTAGGCGCTTGAGCGCGGTGATCTCGTAGGGCGCGTAGTGATAGATACGCGCGGCGGGGTATTGCGTGATCCGCGCACGAAAGAACGCCAACAAATCAGACAATGCCCGCGCTTCGGCACCGTGATCATGAGCCCAGAACGCCTGGAACTGCCCGTCGAACCAGATCCCGTGCAGGTATTCGAGACCGTCCTCGTAATGCGGATCGCCTTCAATGTCGTAAAACAGGTCACCCGGCTGTGGTTCCGGCAAAAGGTCGAAGCCCTTGCCAGGTTCGGGCGCACGCAGTTCGAAATCCGGTTCCCCGGTTTTGCGGGCCTGCTGCAGGCGGGCCTGAGTGACGGGAATGTCCCGATCGATGTTGAAAAGCGTTTCGGGCGACGCTGCGGATTTCATGGTTATGCGGCC
>NZ_PXNU01000012.1:0-181196 GCF_041300735.1 Phaeobacter sp. SYSU ZJ3003
CGAAAAAACGGGAAAAATCTCGCAAGACATAACAAAATCAAACTCTTAGCCAACACTTAAATCTGACCCCGATGCGCTGTTGAGCGGTACCTTCTCCTTTTTGCAGGCCCTCCCCCCCACACTCGGCGAGGGATGCTTAGTCCTCCACAGGGTTATCCACAGAATGCCGTTGAATCACGCCTGAAAGGGGCTGGAATCGGATGGAAATCGCCCGGACGAGAGCCAGTCAGAGGGCCAAACCGACTCGACGACCATCGTAGATTGCCTGCGCCGCCATCCGGGGCGCATCGGCATCACCGACGAGTTGCGGCGTAACACCCAGCCCGATCAACTCGTCCCGCAGAGACATATCCGCATGGTTCGGGACCGCCATTACCAAATCGTCTGCCGGAATGGCCCTTTGCGAGCCGGTCAGCAAGCAGGTCACCGTCGCGCCCTGCCCGTCCCAGCCTGCGATGGCGGCCTCGGTTATAAATGTGACACCCAACTCCGCCAGTGCGCGGCGCAGGTGGAGATCCGTGGCCGAACGCTGCAGCTCCTTGCCCACCATTGGGTCCGGCGTCACCAGCGTCACCCGGTGCCCGTCTTCGGCCAGCCGCCAGGCGGTGCCGCAGCCGCGCCAGTTGCCGCCTTCATCCAGGACGATCACCTCCTGGCCCAGACGGGCACGGCGGGCCATCACATCCTCGGCAGACCAGACGTGGCCGTGTTCTTTCCCCGGCAGGTGGGCCAGATGCGGTAGGGCCTTTTGGAACCCGGTCTCCGTCGGCTGGCTGCCGGTAGCCAGGACCACCCTATCGGCGCCCTCGCCCTTTATGTCCTCCGCATCCATATAGGTGTTGAGCCGGACATCAACGCCCAGACGAGTGAGCTGGCGATCGTACCAGCTGATCAGATCGGTAATCTGCCCCCGGCGTGGCTGCAGACCAGCCAGATGGAATTGCCCCCCTAGATGCGCAGCCGCCTCGACCAGGGTCACGTGGTGGCCACGCTCGGCCGCAACCCGGGCAGCCTCCAGCCCGGCGGGGCCACCGCCGACCACCAGCACCTTTTTCGGATCGGTCGTCGGGTTGAAGCGATCACCGCCCCAGTCATGCTCTCGCCCGGCGGATGGATTGACCAAGCAGGAAATCCAGTAATCCCGGCTGCGCCTCCCCCAACACTGCTGGTTACAGGACAGGCAGCCCCGGATATCCTCTGCCCTGCCCGTCTCTGCCTTGGCGACAAGATGCGGATCGGCGATCTGGCCGCGCACCAGGGACACCAGATCTGCCTCTCCCGCGCCCAAAAGGGCATTGGCGTTCTCCGGCGTGCGGATATGACTTTCGGATGTCACAAGGGCCTGCTGCACAGCGCCCTTCAGCGTTCCGGCTAGATCCGAGGTCAGCTTCTCCCCGTGCTGAAAGCTGGGCAGCAGCCGGGCGAAATCGAAATAGGAACCGGAGCCGATGGTCACATAGTCCATCGCACCTTCGCTGTCGTGCAGGGCGACGATCTCGGCCATGCTTTCACGGCTGAGAGCAATATCGACCCCCGGTTCGTCATTGACCGACAGGCCGATGATAAAGTCCTCCCCGCAGGCGCGGCGGATGCGGTGCAGGATCTCGCGCGACAGGCGGGTGCGGTTCTCCAGACTGCCGCCCCAACGATCATCGCGCTGGTTGGAAAAGGGCGTCCAGAACTGATCGAGCAGGCAATGGTAGGCGGCCCAGACCTCGACCCCGTCGAACCCTGCTTTTTGGCAGCGGATCGCGGCCTGAACGAACCCTTCGATGGTTTCCTCGATTTCGGCCTCGCTCATCATGTGGCTGGCGTCGCTGTCGTGGTAACTTGGCCCACCCGAGGGCGACCAGGCGGCGTGCCAGGAGTTGTCCTGATCGCCGTGGGCGCCGACGTGATAGAGCTGCTGAATCATCACCGCGCCTTCGGCCTTGCTGGCCTCGGTCAGGCGACGGAAGTGGGGGATCACTTCATCGCTGGAATGGAGGAAATTCCCGCGCGTCAGCACCGCAGAGGCATGCACCGGCATCGGCTCGACCACGATCATCGCCGCGCCGCCCAGCGCCCGTTCGCGGTAATAGGCCGTATGCGCCTCCCCCGGCAGGCCGCCATGGGCCATGTTGGTGGTATGGGCGCCAAAAACGATACGATTGCGCAGCGTCTTATGGCGCAGGGTCACCGGGCGAAAGATATGCGGAAAGGTGCTCATGGCTCAGCCCTCCAGGTCGTTCAGTCCTGACATCAGATCGCCGGTGATCCCGGCGTCCTCCATATGCAGGCGCAGGCGCTGGTTATAGCCGCCGGGCGTGTTCAGCGCTTCGATCAGATCGGCGCAGCCTGCCTCGGCGAGGCTGGTGGCGACCAGCATCCGCAGGAAGGCCTCTCCCTGCGCCGGATCTGCAACGCGCTCCCCCAGCCAATCCGCTGCATCGCCAACCATGCGCGCCACCGGTGACAGCACCGCCTGCGCACAAAGATAGGCGTCCAGTTCCGCACTGTCCTTCAGCGCAAAAACGGTATTGCGGATGCCAAAGATTTCATTGACCAGATCGGTATCGCCCTGCGCCATGATGGCGGATCCGCCCTGCGCAATGCCGGGGAAGGGCATCATCACCGCCGAGGCCCGCGCGGGGGCGACTAGCTCCCCCACCAGCCCGAGATCGGCGCCCGCCATGAAGGAGATCACCCGCTGATCCGCGCGAAAGGTGAGCGGCGCGAGGATACCCGGCGCGGCCCCGGCCATGAGCCCGAGAAAGATCACATCGCTTTGATCCAGAACCTGCTGGTTCGGCGCGATGGTCACGTTTTCAAACGCATCGGCCAGCGCAGCAGAGACACCCGTGCTGCGCTCCGAAACCGTGATCTGGTGGCCGTCGCCCTCAATGCCGCGCACCACCGCGGCCGCGATGGTGCCGGTTCCGATGACGCCAATGCGCATCTCAGATGTCCTTCATCAGGCGCAAGGCATCATAGATCGCCGCATGGGTGTTGCGGGCCGAAACCGCATCGCCGATGCGGAACAGCTGGAAGGTGCCATCTTCATTGCGCGCCACCTGTTGCGGCTTCCCTGCGATCAGCGCCTCGTGATCCAGCTCACCGCCATTACGGCTAAGCGGTTTCAGATCGAAGTAGAGATCATCCAGCGGCAGGGTGCCATAGTTCACCACCACCTGATCATAATCGGCGGTATAGCTGTGATCGCTGTAATCGGTGCCGATGGTGGCGGTCAGCATATTGCCGTTCTTCGCCACATCGAGCAGACGACGCGTCACGGTAAAGCGCACATCCTTGTCCTGAAGGCTGCGCATGTAAGGCACCAGGTTCATCGCCATGATATCCGGCGCGAACACACGATCCGGGGTCATCACCTCGACTGTGCTGCCTGCCGCAGCCGCAGCCTCGGCCGCCATCAGGCCGGGGTGATCGCCGCTTTCATCATAGATCAGCACGTTCTGCGCAGGCTTCACATCGCCTGAAATCAGATCCCAGGCCGAAATCACGTTGGCGGCTTCCTCCTTGACCTCGAACAGGTGGCCGTTGGGCAGACCGCCAGTGGCGACGATCACCACATCGGGGTTGAGGGCGGTGACATCCGCCGCCTCGGCCCAGGTATTGAAGAGGAAGGTCACATCACGCGCCGCACATTGGGCCATGCGCCAGTCGATGATGCCGATCATCTCGCGTCGGCGCGGGCTTTGCGCCGTCAGCAGGACCTGCCCACCGGGGTCGGCGGCAGCCTCGAACACAGTCACGTCATGACCACGCTCGGCGGCAACACGCGCTGCCTCCAGTCCAGCAGGGCCGGCGCCGATGATGACAACCTTCTTCTTCTCGTCTGCCGCCGGAATGTCATGCGGCATGGTCAGCTCGCGCCCCGTTGCGGCGTTGTGGATGCACAGGGCATCGCCCGCCTGATAGATCCGGTCCAGACAATAGGTGGCCCCGACGCAGGGACGGATATCGTCCTCGCGCCCCTCCATGATCTTTTTCACCACATGGGGGTCGGCCATATGGGCGCGGGTCATCCCCACCATATCAAGAAGCCCCGAGGCCACCGCATGGCGCGCCGTGGCCACATCGGGAATGCGCGCGGCATGGAAGGTCGGCATGCCGGTCGCCTCTTTCACCGATCCGGCAAAATCAAGATGCGGCGCGGCGGCCATGCCCTGCACCGGGATCACGTCGGTCATCGCCGGATCGGTATGGATGCGCCCCCGAATCACGTTGAGGAAATCCACCATGCCGGTGGCAGACAGGCGTTTGGAGATTTCGAGCCCCTCTTCAGGGGTGATGCCACCTGCCTGATCCTCATCCGCCGTGTAGCGCAGGCCGACGATGAAATCCTCGCCGACCCGGTCGCGCACTGCCTGAAGCACATCCAGCGGCATCTTCATGCGGCTTTCCAGACTCGCGCCGCCATAGGGCCCATCAAGATCATTGGTCAGTGGCGACCAGAACTGATCCAGAAGGTGGCCGTAGACCTGCAACTCGATGCCATCCATGCCGCCTGCCTTCATCCGCTCGGCGGCATCGGCGAAATCGGTGATGATGCGTTCGATATCCCAATCCTCGGCCAGTTTCGGAAAGGCCCGGTGCGCCGGTTCGCGGTGGCGGGTGGAGCTGACCGAAGGCAGCCAGTCGCCCTTGTTCCAGTTGGTGCGGCGACCCAGATGGGTCAGCTGGATCATTACCGCCGCACCGTGTTCATGCACCCGGTCGGTGAGCGCCTGGATCCACGGCACCACCTCGTCCTTATAGGCCAGCACGTTGTTGAACACCGGCGGGCTGTCCTTGGACACCGCCGCCGACCCCGCCGTCATGGTCAGCGCCACCCCCGCCTTGGCCCGTTCCGCGTGATAGGCCGCATAGCGTTCCTTTGGCATGCCATCCTCGGGGTAAGCCGGTTCATGGCTGGTGGTCATGATCCGGTTGCGCAGGGTCAGGTGTTTCAGTTGGTAGGGCTGCAAAAGCGGATCATTGGACATCTTGGCGCTCTCCTTGCGGGCATCTGTTGCGGGGTTGTCGGGTCAATGGTGAAACGGAAACGGGTTCAGGAAAAGGCCTCAGTACAGGACTTAATACCAGGCATCGGGGACCTCGGCTTTCTTCCGGGTGATAAAGGCCTGAAGCGCCTCATCGGTGGCTTCATCCATGGCAGGCGCCTCATAGGCGGCCAGCTGTGCCTTCCAGCGGGCGTTGGCGCGGGAGGCCGCATCGACGCCGCCCTTTTCATCCCAGGTTTCCCAGGGCTGGTGATCGTCCACCGCGCTGTCCCAATAGGCGGTCTGGTAATGGCGCAGGGTGTGCTGGGTGGAAAACAGGTGCTGCCCGGGGCCGCCTTCGGCAAGAGCGTCGAACCCGAGCGTGTCGTCGTTAACCTCGAACCCGTTCAGATAAGCATGCAGCGCCCCGCAAAGGTCCGTATCAAGGATGAACTTTTCATAGGACATCGACAAAAGCCCATCGAGGAAGCCCGCCGAATGCAGGATGTAATTCGCGCCGCATTGCACCGCTGACATCATCGACATCATCGCCTGCTGCATCGCCTGCGCGTCGGGCAGCTTCGAGGTTGAGAAATTCCCGGCGCAGCGCAGGGGTAGGTTCAGACGGCGCGCCAGCTGCCCCATGGCAAGCGAGGCCAGCGCCGGTTCCGGTGTGCCAAAGGTGGGAGAGCCCGACCGCAGCGACATGGAGCTGATGAAGGAGCCCAGAATGGTCGGGGCGCCGGGACGCTCCAGCTGGGTGATGGCGCAGGACACCATGGTTTCGGCCAGGCATTGCGCCAGCGACCCGGCCATGGTCAGCGGCGACACCGCCCCGCCCAGCAGGAAGGGCAGATGGATCGACCCTTGTCCCGCCGCCGCATAGGCGCGGATCCCCTGCGAGGTGACGCCATCGATCACCAGCGGCGAGGTGGTGTTGAAATTGCCCATGATGACGCAGTTCTGGTCGACGAAATCCGCACCAAACAGGATGCGGCACATCTCGATACTGTCCTCGGCACGCTCGGGCGCGGTGATCGACCCCAGGAAGGCCCGGTCGCTATAGCGCATATGAGCATAAACCATATCCAGATGCCGCTTGTTGACGGCAATATCGGTCGGCTCGCAGATGGTGCCGCCAGAATGGTGCAGGAAGGGGCTCATCTGCGCCAGTTTCACGAAATTGCGGAAATCGGCGATGGTGCCGTAGCGGCGGCCATTGTCCAGATCCATCACGAAAGGCGAGCCGTATGAGGGCGCCAGCACCATGGCATCGCCGCCGATTTCAACAGAATTGGCAGGATTGCGGGCGTGCTGGGTAAATCGCGCGGGCGCGGTTTTCAGGATCTCCCGGATCATGCCGGGGGCAAATTTCAGGTTCCAGCTGCTGGCGGTCAGATCGGTCACCTCGGCGCCTGCCGCGCGGAACAGGGCAACGGTTTCTGGATCGTCGCGGAACTCCAGACCGATTTCGGACATGATCCGCTCGGCGGTGGCTTCGATCTTCGCAAGGCTTTCCTCGGACAGGATATCGTAGGTGGGAATCCTGCGGCTGATATAGGGCACGCGCAGGTGTTCGTTCTGCCCCGGCTCTGCCGTGCGCCCGGCGCTGCGGCGCGCCCGCCGTCCCCGCGATTTGACTGCCACCTCTGCCATCTGTGCGACCTCCTCTTATCGAATTGACATCATCTGTTGACACCAGTGTCAATTCAATAATCACATGCGTCAACTTCGATTGCGTCACGAGGATGTCGCTGTTATGCAAAATGCCATGAACACTTCTCAGACCCTTGCAGAACTCTCTCAGCAGACCAGCAGCGCGGATGCCTGGCTGATGGCCGCCTATGAAGAGCTGACCGCCCATGGCGTCGGCGCGGTGAAGATCATGCCGCTGGCGAAAAAACTGGGGGTCTCGCGCACCAGTTTCTACTGGTATTTCAAGGATCGCGAGGCGCTGCTGGAGGCGATGATCCGCCACTGGGAGGACAAGAACACCGGCAATCTGGTCGCCCGCACCGAAGCCTATGCGGAGAATCTGTTCGAGGCGGTGTTCAACCTGTTTGATTGCTGGCTAGACCCGGATCTGTTCGATTCCCGGCTGGATCTGGCGATCCGCAACTGGGCGCGCAGCGACCCGTCGCTACAGGCCCGACTGGATCTGGCCGATGCTCGCCGCAAGAGGGCGATGACCGATATGCTGATCCGGTACGGGTATGATCCCGAGGACGCCGAGATCCGCGCACTCACCATGATCTACACCCAGATCGGCTATATCTCGATGCAGGTGCACGAGGACGCGGCCCAGCGTCTGGCGCGGATGCCGGGCTATATGGAGGTCTTCACCGGCCAGAAGCCCGCGCAAAAGGACATCGACCGCTTCATGGCGCGCCATCGCTGAACAGCGCGCTGTTCCTTAGTCGTTGAAGATCGCCACCGCCCGAATGAACCCGGCAGAGGCACCCTTGATCTTGAAGGGAAAGCAGGAAATCTCGAACCCTGTCGGCGGCAGCTGGTCAAGGTTGGTCAGCTTCTCCATATGGCAATAGCCCACCTCCATCGAGGCGCGGTGCCCTTCCCAGATGATCGCCGGGTCGCCCGATTTTGCGTATTCCTGCGCCGTCAGCGGAAAGGGCGCATCCCAGCTCCAGGCATCCGTGCCGGTGACACGCACACCCCGCTCGGTCAGGTACAGCGTCGCCCCCCGCCCGATGCCGCAGCCCCGCACCAGGTAATCGGGATGCCCATAACGCGCCCCGGCCGAGGTATTGACCACCACGATATCAAGCGGCTGCAATTCGTGGCCGATCCGGTCCAGCTCGGCCTCCACATCCGCGGCTGTAACCACATAGCCATCGTCGAAATGGCGGAAATCCAGTTTTACCCCCGGCGCCATGCACCATTCCAGCGGCACCTCGTCGATGGTGATCGCCCGCTCCCCGCCATTCATGGTGGAATGATGGTGATAGGGCGCATCCAGATGGGTGCCGTTGTGGGTGGCGATCTGCAGCCGTTCGATCGCCCAGCCCTCACCGCCGGGAAGATCCTCCCGTTTCAGCCCCGGGAAAAAGCTCATCACCTGTTCAGCGGTCTGATCGTGAGAAAGGTATTCGATCTGCGGCAGCATGATCTCTGGGTCGGACTGGATACCTGTTTCTAGAGCAACGGAAAGATCGACAAATCGGCGCGGCATGGGAAATCCTTTTTGAAATCTGCCGCGATGCTAGCGCCTCAGGGCAGGCATGAGAACAGGGTTCTGTTGTCGCGAAACCAAGGTTCCAGAATGCCCTTGAGCGCCGTGACTTTGGCCGATCCCTGCAGGTCCCGGTGGCTCAGCAACCAGATCGGCGCATAGGGTTGTACCGGCAGATGCGGCAGTGGCACCAGCTGCGGATAGGCGCGCCCAAGGAAGACGGGCATGCGCAGGGCACCCATCCCCGCCAGCGCCGCGGCAATCATACTGGGCATATCATCAAGCCGTGCCCGCACCCGTATATCGGGATGGATCTTGCTGGCGGCGGCGGGCGGCGCATCGTGCCCCGCATAAAGCACCCATTCCAGCGGTGCCTGCGGATCGCGCGCCGCCGCTTCGGCGATCTCGGGCAGCGCGAAAAAACCGCTCTGCTGTTCGGCAAGCTTGCGCCCCACCAGCGTCTCCTGCGGGTGGCGACTGATCCTGAGCGCCAGATCAGCCTCACGCCGGGCGAGATCCAGAACGCCATTGGCCGCCCTGACGGTCAGCTCCAACTGTGGGTGCCCGGCCGTGAACTCTGCCAAAAGCGGCGCCAGAAAGGTCTGGATCAGCAAGGGCGGCGCGGTGAGGCTCAAAGGGCCGCTCAGATCCTGCGCCCGGCCCGACAGGCGCCGCATCGCCGCCTGCTCCTCGGCCTCCATTCGGGCGGCGGCCGCAGCGATCTCATGCGCCTCTTCGGTCGGGTGATAGCCCTCGGGGCGGCGTTCGAACAACGGACGACCCAGCGCCTCCTCGGCGCGGCGGATGCGGCGCGCCACGGTGGTATAGGTCAGCCCCAGCTGCGCGCCCGCAGCGGCCAGATTGCCGCCGCGCACCAGCGCAAGAACGGTCTGCATATCATCCCATGTGATCTTCATGCGTGCGTTTTTGCATGTCTGATGTCGAAATTCACGCGTTTTTCTACACCACACTGCCGGGCATTCAGCACGGGTTGAAACACGGGTCGCAAACCCGACCACTCCACAGAAGGAAACGCATCATGGTTTATGCCTATGTCAATCTGCCCATCACCGACCCCGACAGCTTTGCCGCCTATCGCGAAAAAGCAGGCGCCGCGCTTGCAAAACACGGGGCGCGGGTCGTGACCTCCTCCCCGCAGCAGCAGGTGATCGAAGGCTCCCGTGACGAAACCGGGGTCGGCGTGATCCTGGAATTCGACAGCACCGAGGCTGCGCTCGACTGGATCAACGATGAAGAATTGAAAGAAGTGCACGGCCTGCGTCAGGCCGCGGGCAACGGGGCCATCACCCTGTTGGGCTAACCCATAAAAATAAAACCGGGCGCAATATGGCTGACATTGCGCCCGGTAACAGTTTCATTTGGCTGGATTACTCCGCCGCGATCTGCTCTTCCGCCTTTTCGACCCGGACCGCCGAGAATTTGAACTCGGGGATCATGCCGTAGGGGTCCAGCGCCGAGTTGGTCAGCACGTTGGCTGCCGCCTCCACATAGGCGAAGGGCACAAAGACCATATCTTCGGACACGGCCCGGTCGGCGCGCGCCATGATCTTGATCGAGCCGCGCCGGGTGGAGAGACGCACCATGCCGCCGGGCTCGACACCCAGTTTGCGCAGGGTCTTCGGATGCAGCGAGCAGTTCGCTTCCGGCTCTACCGCATCCAGCACCAGCGACCGGCGGGTCATCGCTCCGGTGTGCCAATGCTCCAGCTGGCGGCCGGTGGTCATGATCATCGGATACTCATCATCCGGCGCCTCATCCGGGGCGATCACTGCCGCCGGCGTGAACATCGCCTTGCCACCTTCGCGCGGGAAGCCATCGCCGAACACCACCGACTGGCCCGGATCCTCGGGCGACAGCGACGGGTAGGCCACGGTCTCGTTCTCCAGCCGCTCCCAGGTGATGTTGTTGAGCGACTTCATGTTGAGCTTCATCTCGGCAAAGACCTCGGACACATCGGTATAGGTCCAGGGCAGACCGATCCGCTGCGCCAGATCGACGGTGATCGACCAATCCTCGCGCGCCTCACCCGGAGGGGCGACAGCCGGGCGGACCCGCTGCACCTGCCGGTTGGTGTTCGAGACGGTGCCGTTTTTCTCGTAAAGGGCCGAGGCGGGCAGGATGATGTCGGCAAAGTTCGCAGTCTCGGTCAGGAAGATATCCTGCACGATCATCAGTTCCAGCTTAGCAAAGGCCTCCCGCGCGTGATCCGCGTCGGGGTCGGACATCGCCGGGTTCTCACCTTGGATGTACATGCCCTTGATATTGCCCGCATAGACCTGATCGACGATCTCCGTCACCGTCAGGCCCTTCTCGTTCGAGAAGTCGCCGCCACCCCAGACATCGGTAAAGGAGCTGCGCACTTCGTCGCTGGTCACCGTCTGGTAATCCGGCAGGAACATCGGGATCAGGCCGGCATCGGATGCGCCTTGCACATTGTTCTGACCGCGCAGCGGGTGCAGGCCCGTGCCCGGACGCCCGACGTTGCCGGTCATCAGCGCCAGGCTGATAAGGCAGCGCGAGTTGTCGGTGCCGTGGATATGCTGGCTGACGCCCATGCCCCAGAAGATCAGCGCAGATTGCGCGCCAGCGAACATCCGGGCCACGCGGCGCAGCTGCTCCGGCGGGATGCCACAGATTTCGCTCATCTTCTCAGGGGTGAACTGGCGCAGATGCTCTTTCTCGGCGGCCCAGTTGTCGGTCCAGCGGTGGATGTACTGGCTGTCGTAGAGCTCCTCCTCGACGATCACATTCATGATCGCGTTCAGCATCGACACATCCGCGCCGGGGCGGAACTGCAGCATCTCAGTGGCGTAGCGGCGCATGCCGACACCGCGCGGATCCATCACGATCAGCTTGCCACCGCGTTTGGTGAACTGCTTGAAGTAGGTCGCCGCCACCGGGTGGTTCTCGATCGGGTTGGCACCGATGATGATCGCTACATCGGCGTTTTCGATCTCGTTGAAGCTGGCGGTCACCGCACCGGAGCCGACGTTCTCGATCAGCGCCGCCACCGAGGAAGCGTGGCACAGACGGGTGCAGTGGTCGACGTTGTTGTGCTTGAAGCCTTGGCGAATGAACTTCTGGAAGAGATAGGCTTCTTCGTTGGTGCATTTTGCCGAGCCAAAGCCCGCAACGTTGCGCGGATCCTCGTTGCGCAGCTTGATCAGCCCCTTGGCCGCGAGATCCAGCGCCTCTTCCCAAGTCGCTTCGCGGAAATGGGTGGAGAGGTTGCCCGGATCGACGTTTAGCCCCTTGGCCGGCGCGTCGTCGCGACGGATCAGCGGCTTGGTCAGGCGGTGCGGGTGGTGGATATAGTCGTAACCGAAGCGGCCCTTGACGCAGAGACGGCCTTCGTTCGCCGGGCCATTGATGCCCTCGACGTATTTGACCTTGCCGTCCTTCACCTTGAGGCTGACCTTGCAGCCGACGCCGCAGAAGGGGCAGACGCTCTCGGTTTCGGAATCGTAATCCTTGCTGTCGCCAACCTGCGCCTCGTCCACCACAGAGGCGGGCATCAGCGCGCCGGTCGGGCAGGCCTGCACGCATTCGCCGCAGGCCACGCAGGAGGATGCGCCCATCGGGTCGGCGATATCAAAGGTCGGATAGGCATCGTGACCACGCCCGGCCATGCCGATCACGTCGTTCACCTGCACTTCGCGGCATGCACGCACGCAGAGGCCGCAGGAAATACAGGCGTCAAGGTTCACGCTCATCGCGACATGGCTATCGTCGAGCAGCGGAATGCGACCCTCTTCCAGTTTCGGGAAACGCGACTCCGAAACCCCGTTCAGCTCGGCCATGTCCCACAGGTGCGAGGACTTATCATGCGCCTCTTCCTGTTTGGGCTGGTCGGCCACCAGCAGTTCCATCACCATTTTGCGGGCGTTTGTGGCGCGCGCGTTATTGGTGGTGACAACCATGCCCTCGGCGGGTTCGCGGATACAGGAAGCTGCGAGCGTGCGCTCGCCTTCGATCTCCACCATGCAGGCGCGACAGTTGCCGTCGGGGCGGTAGCCGGGCTGCGGCTTGTGGCACAGGTGCGGGATTTTCAGACCGCGACCGTTGGCGACTTCCCAGATGGTCATGCCCGCATCCGCGGTGACCTGTTCGCCGTCGAGGGTAAAGGTGATTTGCTTCGACATGGCTCAGATCTCCTTGGCTTGCGAAGATGAGAATAGGGGAGTGCCCGACCCGGGGTGGGCGTGAAGCGCCCGCCCATGGGGGCGGGTCGGGCGCTGCCCGGCGTTACCCGCCGGGCGGAACATCAACTGAAGGATCATGCTCAGATCTCCTCCGGGAAATGCTTCATGGTCAAACGGATCGGGTTCGGCGCAGCCTGGCCCAGACCACAAATAGACGCATCGACCATGGTCTGGCTCAGCTCCTCCAAAAGGCCCTGATCCCACTTGTCGGCCTGCATCAGTTTTACCGCCTTCTCGCAGCCAGCCCGGCAGGGGGTGCACTGGCCACAGCTTTCATCCTCAAAGAACCGCAGCATATTGAGCGCGGCCTCGCGGGCGCTGTCCTGATCGGACAGGACCACCACGGCGGCCGAGCCGATGAATGTGCCATGCGGTTGCAGCGTGTCGAAATCGAGCGGGATATCGTCCATATGCGCTGGCAACAGACCGGAGGACGGACCGCCCGGCTGATAGGCCTTGAAGGCGTGGCCATCGAGCATACCGCCCGCAGCCTCGATGATATCAGCGATGGTGGAACCTGCAGGCAGCAGATGAACACCGGGGTTCTTGACCCGGCCCGAGACGGAGTAGTTGCGTAGCCCCTTGCGACCGTTCTTTTCAACCGAATTCAGCACTTCGGGGCCAAACCGGCAGATGCGCGCCACCCAGTAGAGGGTTTCGACATTGTGCACGAGCGTCGGCTGACCAAAGATCCCCACCTGCGCCACAAACGGCGGGCGGTGGCGCGGTTCACCGCGCTTGCCTTCGATGCTTTCGATCATCGCGCTTTCTTCGCCGCAGATATAGGCCCCTGCCCCGCGGCGCAGATCGATATAGCCTTCCTCGACAATACCGGCATCTTCCAGCGCCTTGATCTCGCGGCGCAGGATTTCCAGCACCGCCGGATATTCGTCGCGCATATAGATAAAGGCTTTCTCGGCCTCGACGGCCCAGGCGCCGATCAGCATGCCCTCAAGGAACATATGCGGGTCGCGTTCAAGATGGTGACGGTCCTTGAATGTGCCGGGCTCGCCCTCATCGCCGTTTACCGCCAGATAGCGGGGACCGGGATTGGCGCGTACAAAGCCCCATTTCTTACCCGAGGGGAAACCGGCGCCGCCAAGACCGCGCAAACCGGCCTCAAGCACCTTGTCCTGCACCGCTTCCCAGTCGCCGCCCGCGCGCAGCTCGGCAAGGATGCGATAGCCGCCATCGGCGACATATTCGGCATAGGTTTGGTAATCGGGGATCTGCGGGTGGGTGTCACCGGCGTGAACGGCGGCAATCGCCTTTTCCGCGGTGGCGTGATCGATGTGATTGTGACCGATCTCCAGCACCGGCGCCGTGTCGCAACGGCCCATGCAAGGCGCGCGCAGCAGACGCACCTCGGACGGGTCCAGCCCATCCTCCAGCGCTTTTTGCAGCTGCTGGGCACCGGCCAGTTCGCAGGACAGGCTGTCGCAAACCCGGATGGTCAGCGCAGGCGGCGGGGTCTCGCCTTCCTTCACCACATCGAAATGTGCGTAGAAACTGGCGACCTCATAGATCTCGGCCTGACCGGTGCGCATTTCCTCGGCCAGCGCCCGGATATGCGCCGCACTGAGACAGCCATACGCATCTTGGATGAGATGCAGGAATTCGATCAGAAGATCGCGATTGCGGGGACGGTCCCCCAGAAGTGCCAAGACTTCCTCGTGGGCCTGATCGTCAAGCTGACGACCCTTGGGGGTTTTGCGTCCCTTGCCCTTGCCGGATTTCCATACGCCCTTGCTATTGTCCAACGGTGCCACGTTGATCTCCACTTCGCTGGTGCCATGCGCTTTGGCATTTCATCAGCTGTGAATATCGTCAAATCGCATATTCATAAGGCACGATAACGAAGACTTATTGCTCAAAGGCGGCAACCACGTCCCTCAGCGCCCGGACCGTGGTCAGCTCGGGCTGGCGGTCCAGCGTGGCCATGCAGATCGGCCGCGCCTGTTCCGGCGCCTCCAGCCGCAGCACCCGGGTTCCTTCGATCGGGCCCAGCGCATCGGCCAGCGCTTGCGGCAGGATGGTAGCCACAAGCCCCTCACGCGCCATAATAATAGCGGACATAAAGCCGCTGGATTCCGACAGGACCTCGGGCCGC
This sequence comes from Phaeobacter sp. SYSU ZJ3003, assembly GCF_041300735.1. Taxonomy (NCBI): domain Bacteria; kingdom Pseudomonadati; phylum Pseudomonadota; class Alphaproteobacteria; order Rhodobacterales; family Roseobacteraceae; genus Phaeobacter; species Phaeobacter sp. SYSU ZJ3003. Next base: position 14,506 of record NZ_PXNU01000012.1, read on the forward strand.
AGCCCCTGCTCGGCAAAGATCCAATCCAGAATACGCCGGTTCTGCATCGATTGATCCAAGAGGCTCAGCGGCAGTTCAGCAGCCTGTGCCCAGCTGATTTCACCGGCGCCCTCGCCCGCCTGCAGAGCGATCTGCGCCACCAAGCGGACCGGCGCCAGAACCACATAACGTTCGTCGTAAAGCGGCTGCCTGATCACAAGATTTTGTTCGATGGAGTCCATATACGTGAGCCCCGCATCCAGCGTTCCCTCGAACAGACGCTGCTGGATGGCCGCCGAAGACATCACGTTGATTCGAGCGAGAATGCGCGGGTGGGCCTGTTGCAGCCGGTTGACCAACCGCGCCGCGAAACTGGTGGCCGTCGGCACCACACCCAGATCCAGCGTGCCAGTAACCTGCCCGCGGGCCGCCGCGATCTCCTGCTCCAGCGCCCGGGCGTCATCCAGCAGCGACCGGCCCCGCGCCACGATCAGCTCGCCTTCGCCTGTCAAACCCTGAAACCGGTTGCCGCGCCGCACGATGGACACGCCCAACTTGTCCTCCAGGTTGCGGATCCGCATCGAGAAGGCAGGCTGCGACATGCCGCATTCTTGTGCAGCTTTGGCGAAATGCTGGTGTCGGGCCAGCGCCGTTAGCAGCTGTAGGTCTTTGAGCTCAATCATGCGGTGACATTAGGGGCTTGCAGAGTGCAACTTCAATGCCGCGCGGTTCGGTCCAGATCACAATGACTTTTCCAATATTCGAAAGCTCGCGATGCCTGACATAAGCAGAATGCGATGCCATGAATGGAATCGACTGGTAACCGCCCCTGTGCCGTCAATATTCAACCATCAAAAACGCCATGAAAACCGCGAGATAACACTTACAATTTTAAGCTTGTTATCTCCAATGCCCCCCCCCTGCACACGCCCCCCTTCCCCCTGTTTCAAGGCTGTGTCTTCCTTACTGCGCCCTGTCACACAATCGTGATTTTGAATGTAATTCAGAGGCTTGCTGCATTTCGCAGGCACGCCCCCGATCAGTCGCTGCAACGCAGAATTTCCCTTCAAAACCTGGCCCAAAGGCCGCCCAGGCCCCTCACTGCACCGTTAATTCATCCGTAAACCCTTGGACCTAGCGTCGATCATGGTCTGCATCCCGACCTAAATCACAGCAAAGAGTATCCAATGCGTATAGTTACCTGTTCCGCCCTGTTTTCCCTTGTTCTGTCGCCCGTCTGGGCCAACGACTTTGAGCCAAGCATGAAAGCGTATCTGGAAAATAGCATCCGTGACTGGGCAACCGCCCCGGTTCTGATTGATGCCATCAACGGGCAAAACGCCCGGACTTCCGGCTATTCGCAGGCTCAGATCGATGCCATGGACACAGCTTGGCGCGCCGAAGTGGGGACCGCCTCCACACCGACGATCACGCCTGTGCTGGAGAATGCCGCCGCCGACTTCCTGCGCGAGCAGGTGGTGAAATCGGGTGGCCAGATCACCGAAGTTTTCGTCATGGATGCCCATGGGCTGAACGTGGCTGCCTCGGCGGCGACCTCTGACATGTGGCAAGGCGACGAGGCCAAGTTCCAGCAGACCTACCCCGTCGGCCCGGATGCCGCGCACTTCGGGGATGTCGAGCTTGATGCATCTACCCAAAGCTATCAGGCGCAAATCTCGCTTACCATTGTGGATCCCGCAACCGGCGCTCCGATCGGAGCAATGACGGTGGCTGTTGACGCTGAATCGCTGATGTAATCCAGCGCGTTCCACGCACTGCAAAAGATCGAAAGGTGCACAAATGAAAGTCCGTCTTCCCTCGATATCCCTGTTCAAAGGCATGTCGGTATTCATGAAATGCTGCCTGTTGATCGCGGCAACCACTCTGGTGGTAGCCGGATCGCTGACCTACAAGAACGAGAAGACCTTCAGGGCCGCCGTTGAAAAGGGCGTCCGCACGCTGGGCAGCGGGGTCACAATCACCGTGGCGGCCCGCAGTGGCGGCGCCATCCGGTTTGGGGACTCGGACCGGCTGTCGGCTGATATCGAGAAACTGATCGAACTGTCCGATGGCCGCGCCCTGGCAGGGGTTGCCGTAAACAAGGATGGCAAGGTCGTTGCAACCGGTGGAGAAATCAGCGAAGCCGACCAGGCAAAGCTGAGCGAGCTCGGCCATGCCTCGGCCCAGTCTGGTCAGACGGAAATGTCGGCGGACGGTTACTATGTTGCCGCTCCCGCGACGGCCGGGGCCGATGGATCCGTCATTGTCGGCTCTGTCGCAATGCTCTGGTCGCCCGAGGTGGCCTTTGCCGAAGCCGCCTTTGACGAAATGATGTCCATGGTCTTCGCGATCGCCGCCTTTGTGATCATGTGTACACTATCGGTCTTTGCACTGCGCTCTATCCTGTCGCGCCCGCTCAGCAGCGTCACCAAGTCGATCGACGTGATTGCCGACGGCGATTACGACACCGAAGTCAGCCACCTGGACCGCCGCGACGAAATCGGCCGGATTGCCCAGACGCTGGATCATTTGAAGTCCCAACTGGCCGCCGCCCGTGAGGTGGAGGAGCAGCGCAAGGTGGCCCAGGCTGAGCAGAAAAAGGTCGTCGAGACGCTGAACGTGGCGCTGCAGGACATGTCCGAAGGCGATCTGAGCAAGACCATCGACACGCCGTTTGCCACCGAATACGAAAGCCTGCGCCAGAACTACAATGCCACCGTGGAAAAGATGGTCGGCATCATCGACGCAGTGATCGACAATTCGACCCGCATCCGGGAAAACTCCGAGGAAATCAGCCAGTCGTCCAGCGATCTGTCGCAGCGCACCGAAAGCCAGGCGGCCACGCTGGAGGAGACTGCAGCGGCCATGGAAGAGCTGACCGTCAGCGTCCGCTCCGCCGCGGATGGCGCCAAGGAAGTTGAAACCATCGTGACCGAGGCGAAATCCACCGCCGAGCAAAGCGGCAAGGTGGTGACCGATGCGGTCAACGCGATGTCCCAGATCGAAACCTCTTCCGAAAAGATCTCGCAGATCATCTCGGTCATTGACGATATCTCCTTCCAGACCAACCTTCTGGCGCTGAACGCCGGGGTGGAAGCCGCCCGTGCAGGCGAAGCAGGCCGTGGCTTTGCCGTCGTTGCCTCGGAAGTGCGTGCCCTGGCGCAGCGTTCCTCGGATGCTGCTCAGGAGATCAAGGGCCTCATCGCCGAAAGTTCCCAGCATGTGAACAAGGGCGTTGATCTTGTCGGCAAGGCCGGTGACGAGCTGAAGAAGATCATCGACCGCGTCGGCACCATCTCCGGCCATATCTCCGAGATCGCCGGCGGCGCGCGGGAACAGTCGACAACACTGGCCGAGATCAACACCGGCGTCACCCAGCTGGATCAGGTCACCCAGCACAACGCCGCCATGGTCGAAGAGGCAACCGCCGCAGCCCAGATCCTGCGCAACGATGCCAACGAACTGGCCCGGCATGTCTCGGTCTTCAACACCGGGGGCGGTCGTCGCCCCGTGGCCAGCATCGCAACGATGCCCGCGCCATCGGCCCACCCGGCACCCGGCAGCGAGAACGACGATTTCTTTGCGGACGAGCCGCCTGCGAAAGTGGCGGTAGGCTGGGAAGACTTCTGATCCCCGCCCACTCCTCAGGGATAATAAAAACGCGGCCAAATAGGGGCCGCGTTTTTCATTGTAAGGGGGCACCATCGGCCTTTTGGGAAGGCGCCGGTGTCAACTTCCGTAAACGCTGCCCCAGCGCTCGATCAGCATCTGTTGCAGCGCTTTCGCCTTGCGGTTCCATCCACGCGCGCCTGGCGGGCGCTCCCGGTCGGCGCGTTTGATCCGTGACCGGGCCGTGGTGTTGGCGGCAAAGATCGCAAAGGCCAACTCGGTACCGTCGGCAGCCGTCATGAAACCGCCCAGCCCCGAGACGAAATTCAGGGTCCCGGTCTTGGCCAGTACTTTGATGGGATGAGATTTCAAGACCCGCCCTTTGCGGTCCCGCATCGGAAACGGTTTCAGCAAGGGCTTCAGCTGCCCTGCCCCATGATCCGCGATCAGCACCGTGACCAGATCATCCGGCGTCATCCGCGAGGCATCGCCAAGGCCCGAATGATCCACCAACCGGCTGTCTTTCATACCGTACTTACGCGCTGCCCAATCGCTCATCTGGGCAGCGGACTGCCGCAGCGATCCGGGACGCTTGCCCGCTGCTGCTGTCGCCGACATGCCGATCATTTCAGCCATCAGATTGTTGGAATACTTCAGCATCGCCTTCAGCATCACACTCAGCGGCGGGCTCTGATGCTGGGCAAGAACCTGCGTCTGCGGCAGGCTCTGCGTGACCTTGGCCTTGCGCAGGGCAATACCGTGCGACCGCGCCAGGGTCCGGAACACATCCCCCGCATATTCCGCCGGGCGCCGCACCGGCAACCAGCGCGAACCACCATTGCCCAGCGCCTGACTGGCCACGGTCCAGGTATCGGCGCCGCCCCGGTCCGCATAGGTATAGACCGGCAGGGCGCGGTTCTTCACCGCCATGCGCGCCATGGCAACTTCGGGGCGGTATTTCTCGGTGCGGGCATCCATGCTGACGGACCAGCCCTTGGCCCCGCGTTTCCATTCGAAATGAACACGGTTGAAATTGAGCGCGATGCCAGACACCGCCGGGCTGTAACCCACGTGATCCGGCTGCTCCGGATCGATCGACTGCACCTGTGGCAAGGCGCCATCCCAGACTTTGAAATCGCCACGCACCTCACGCAGGCCCGCGGCCTTCATGCTACGCGCCAGCTGCGCCAGATGGTCGGTGTTCAGCATCGGATCGCCGCCACCAGCAAGGATCAGATCACCATGCAGCACGCCACTGCGGATCTGGCCTGCGGCCAGAATATGGGTGGCAAACCGGTGTTCGGCCCCCAGCACATCAAGGGAATAAAGCGCCGTCAGGGTTTTTGCGACGCTGGCCGGCGGCAGCCCCGCCGCGCCCGCTTGCGATTCAAGCCGCGCTCCGGTTTTGACATCCGCCACCGCGCAGGCGACCTTGCCCTGAAGGCCAGAGCGCGCAAGCACCGTCTCCAGATCCGCCACCGCCGCAGCGGTCCGTTCTTGTGTCCGAGCTACAGGACGCAGGGACACCGTCGGCGCATTGGCCCAGCTTGCCGATCCTGCTAGCGCCGCCACCCCGGCGCCAAGGAATTTTCGTCGCGATATCATATCTGTCAGTGTCTTATAAAAACTGCCAAACGGCAAACCCGGGCGGCTTTTCCTGTTTCGCCTCCGTGCCCTGCCTGCTACCGCTGGCCCCCATGTTGCAAGCAGTCACTATCATGTTCATCGCCATGTCAATGATCCCTGCCGGGGATCTTTGCGGGAAGTTATTGACCAGCAGCGGTCTGGCAACACCCGGGTTCGTGGCCTGGTCGCGGTTTGCCATCGGTGCGCTGCTGGTGCTGCCCTTTGCCCCGCGGGGTTGCCTGCGCCTGCTGAAGGACTGGCGGATCTGGCTGCGCGCGAGCCTCATTACCGGCGGCATCCTGTCGATCCAGACGGCCCTGCAGACCGAGGCGATCGCCGATGTCTTTGCCGCCTTCTTCATCGGGCCGGTGATCAGCTATGTATTGTCTGTGACCCTTTTGCGGGAAAGTACCACGCCGCTGCGCGCAATCCTGATGGGCGCAGGCTTTTGCGGTGTGCTTCTGGTGGTCCGCCCCGGCTTCGGTGGCTCGGCCAATCTGATGTATGCGGTTCTGGCGGGTTGTTTCTACGGCTGTTTCCTGACGGCGTCGCGCTGGCTGGCCCATGTCGGCAAACCGGTCGAGCTGAGCTTTACGCAGCTCCTGCTCAGCGCGCTGTTTCTGTTGCCGCTTGGCCTGTCCAACCTGCCCGAGGCGAGTCTCTCTACCGCCGCCCTGACCGTCGGAAGCGCGACCTTTTCCATGCTGGGGAACCTGCTACTGCTCTATGCCTATAGCCGGAGCGAGGCCTCGCGTCTGGCGCCCACCGTCTATTTCCAGCTGATCGCGGCGGTGCTGCTGGGCTGGGCCGTCTTCGGTCAATTGCCGGATCTTCTGACATGGGCCGGGCTTCTGGTGGTGATCAGCGCCGGGATCGCCTCGGCCAGCTTACGTCGCTGACCAGTCCCCCCGCGCGCGGATTTCCGTCGAACTGGTATCGACCATCGGCACATTCAGGAAACACCAGGCAGGAGTCTCTGCCCCGGCCAGCAGGTGGCTCTGGCTGCTTTTCAGCCGGTAGTGCCCATAGATCTTCGCAGCCGGAGACAGCCGCGCCGAGATCCGGTCGCCGGGGCGCGCCAGCACCCCGACCGGCACCGTCTCAAGGATCTCGCGCCAGTCCTTCCAGCGGTGAAAATGGGTGAGGTTGTCCGCCCCCATCAGCCAAACAAATCGCACGCCGGGATAACGCGCCCGCAGATGCCGCAGGGTCTCCGCCGTGTAACGCGTGCCAAGGCGCGCCTCGATATCGCTGATCTCGATCCGCGGATGCTGCATCATCTCCCGCGCCGCCGCGACCCGCCGCTCCAGCGTGGCCGGGGCACGGGATTTGAGAGGATTACCGGGCGACACCAGCCAGAGCATCCGATCCAGCCCAAACCGTTTCAGCGCCGCAAGACTGATCTGCACATGCCCCATGTGCGGCGGATCAAAGGAGCCGCCAAGCAGCCCCACGCGCATGCCGGGCCGAAGATATGGAAATCCACAGGTCATGGCCGCTTGATGCGCATAGTTCTGCGGGGAAATCAATTGGGTGCGCCCCTCGGTTTGGACGCGGGTCCTTCCCAGGTGAGGCAAACCGCGCATTGGAGCGTTGCACTGATGGTTTATGCACACCTCCAAGATGCTGTGCGCGTCAGGGCCTCAGCCCCGCGCGCCTACCCGATTGCTCCTTGCCCCCCCATCCGCTATCACACCGGGCAGCGAATTTTCCCGATTATGGAGCAGTCACATGGCCGCCTATCAATACGTCTACCACATGCAGGGGGTCTCCAAGACCTACCCCGGTGGCAAGAAATGCTTTGAAAACATCCACCTGTCCTTTCTGCCCGGCGTGAAGATCGGTGTCGTCGGCGTCAACGGCGCCGGTAAATCGACTCTGCTGCGCATCATGGCCGGGATCGACAAGGATTTCACCGGTGAAGCCTGGGCCGCAGAAGGCGCCAAGGTGGGCTACCTGCCGCAGGAACCGCAGCTGGACGAAAGCCTGTCGGTGCGTGAAAACGTCATGCTGGGCGTTGCGGAAAAGAAAGCAATTCTCGACCGTTACAACGAGCTGGCCATGAACTACTCGGATGAGACCGCCGAGGAAATGGCCAAGCTGCAGGACGAGATCGACGCCCAGAACCTTTGGGATCTGGACAGCCAGATTGACGTGTCGATGGAGGCGCTGCGCTGCCCGCCGGATGACGCAGATGTGAAAACCCTCTCGGGCGGTGAAAAACGCCGGGTCGCCCTGTGCAAACTGCTGCTCGAAGCGCCCGACATGCTGCTGCTTGACGAACCAACCAACCACCTCGATGCCGAAACAATCGCCTGGCTGCAACAGCACCTCATTGATTACAAAGGCACAATCCTCTGCGTCACCCACGACCGTTATTTCCTCGATGACATCACCAGCTGGATCCTGGAACTGGACCGCGGCGCCGGTGTGCCCTGGGAAGGCAACTATTCCAGCTGGCTGGAGCAGAAGGCCAAACGGCTGGAGCAGGAAGCGCGCGAAGACAAATCCAAGCAGAAAACGCTGGAGCGCGAACTGGAATGGATGCGTCAGGGTCAGAAGGCACGTCAGGCCAAATCCAAGGCCCGTATCGCCGCCTATAACGAGCTGGCAAACCAGTCCGAACGCGAAAAGGTCGGCCGCGCCCAGATCGTCATCCCCAATGGTCCGCGCCTTGGCTCCAAGGTGATCGAGGTCCACGGTCTGTCCAAACACTATGGCGACAAGCAGCTGATCGAAGGGCTGGATTTCTCGCTGCCCCCGGGTGGCATTGTCGGTGTGATCGGCCCCAACGGCGCCGGTAAATCAACCCTGTTCCGCATGCTGACCGGGCAGGAGCAGCCCGACGATGGCAGCGTCGAATTCGGCGATACGGTGAAGCTGTCCTACGTCGATCAGTCGCGCGACGATCTCAATGACAATGAAACCGTCTGGGAAGCGATTTCCGGTGGCGCCGAGATCATCGAACTGGGCGACGCGCAGGTAAACTCCCGCGCCTATTGCTCTTCCTTCAACTTCAAGGGCGGCGATCAGCAGAAAAAGCTGAACCTGCTATCCGGTGGTGAGCGCAACCGCGTCCACATGGCCCGGCTCCTGAAAGAAGGCGGCAACGTGCTGCTGCTTGACGAACCGACCAACGATTTGGACGTGGAAACCCTGCGCGCGCTCGAAGACGCGCTGGTGGATTTCGCGGGCTGCGCGGTTGTCATCTCGCACGACCGTTTCTTCCTCGACCGGATCTGTACCCACATCCTGGCCTTTGAAGGCGATGCGCATGTGGAGTGGTTCGAGGGCAACTTCGAAGATTACGAAGAAGACAAGAAACGCCGCCTTGGCGCCGACGCGCTGGAACCCAAGCGCCTGAAGCACAAGAAATTCGTGCGTTAAACCTCAGCCGGGCCTGTCCATATGGCAGGCCCGGGTCTGACCCTAGGGAGGTGCGAAAGCGCCTTGCCGCGGGGAAAGTCTGGCGCGGTCAGAACTATAAAAAGCCTGCAAAACGCAGGGCCAGATGCCCAACCGCCCCACTCCCTGCCGTGGATTTTCCACAGCTTCGCCCCAGACCCATCCAGATTTAAACAAAATCTTAAGAACTATTGTCTGTAGTGAAAAACACGGGCTGAGGTATCGTCCTTTCGTCGATCTATCCGGAAACAGGAGAAGACATGGCACTTGCAGGCATCATGATGGGAACGCTGACCGGTTTCTTCTCGGCGCTGTTCAGCCTTGTTGTACTGGGCCATTCCGTCTGGACCAGTCTTCTGGTCTACTCCGGCGTCGGCATTGCAACAGCGCTGGTGCTGACGATTGCGGTGCTGTTGCGCAATCTTTCTGATGCACCGCACCTGACTGACGAGGCGACGGCCGAGGCCTGAACGCTGGGTCCAGCCTCGAACGCAGCCCGTTTAGGCGACCGTTACGCCGGGCTTTGCACCCATCCGACAATCTGACCTTCGCTCAGCGCGCCTGACTGGCGCTTGCTCTCGCGACCACGCTCAAAGGCGACCATGGTCGGAATCCCGCGAATCCGATAGCGCGCGCCGGTGGACTGGTGGTCCTGGGTGTTCAGCTTCACCAGCCGCGCCTTGCCCGCCAGCTTCTTCGACGCCTTGGAGAACTCCGGCGCCATCATCCGGCAGGGGCCGCACCAGGGCGCCCAGAAATCCACCACCAGCGGCAGGTCATCATTCTTGGCTGCCTTTTGCAGAATGGCCGGATCGATATCCAGCGGCGCATCCGGGATCAGAGCCGCGCCACAGGTGCCGCACTTGGCGCCTGCGGTCAGTTTCTCCTCGGGCACCCGATTCAGCTGGGCGCAGGACAGGCAGGTCAGGGTTTTGGCTCCCATGACAGGATCCTCCTCAAAAGGGGTCTGGCGCAGAGGGCGCTGCGCCTCTGCTGAAATATTCAAAATTCCATATAGGAATGAAACCGTCCCCAGCAAGAGGCGCACATGCACAGTCAATCACCGCCTCAGGTCATTGTGATCACACCTCTGACTGCATGCTTCCCGCCCCATTGACGCAAATTCAGCGCCAGATCAAAATATTGATCTGTAACGTTCCATAGTAAATGAGGCCGATATGATTTCACGCCGCCTGTTTCTCGCCAGTTCCGCCCTCGCCGCGACCCTTCCTGGTTTTGCCGCTGCTGAGGGTGCTTTCGATCCGACTCCTCAGGTCGTGAGAATCAAGAAAGAATTCGCCCCCGGGCAAATTCTGGTCCTGCCCCGGTCCTATTACCTCTATTTCGTGACAGAGCCCCGCAAGGCGATCCGTTATGGGGTCGGGGTCGGCCGGGCGGGCCTGGAATTCACCGGCAGCGCGGTGATCGAGGCCAAGAAGGAATGGCCCACCTGGCGGCCGACGCAGGAAATGATCGAGCGCAGCCCGCGTACCTACAGCCGGTTTGCAGGCAACAAGTACATCCAGCCGGGCGGCCCCGATAACCCATTGGGCGCGCGGGCTCTTTACCTGTTTCAGAACGGCATCGACACCTATTTCCGCATCCATGGCACCAACCAGCCGGACACCATCGGGCATTCGGTTTCCAACGGCTGCATTCGCATGCTGAACGAACATGTGGTGGACCTTTATGAACGGGTTCCGCTGGGCACCGTCGTTACCGTTCTTTAGACGCTGCGCGCATCGCAACAGGCGCATTTTAGCCACACAGCAAAAATCCCCACCAAGATAAGGCGCGCGTTTTTCTTGCGTGATGGGGGCAGGATGGCCAATGCTGTTACTGCGACGTTACGCGAATGACATTACTGTACGCCTTACAGGCACGGTCGTGACCATCTGCTGATGCGGCCGCCTGACCGCACCGGCGGTTAGACTGAGACTAGACTTTAGGAGTACAGACGATGGCCACAGGCACCGTCAAATGGTTCAACACAACCAAAGGCTATGGATTTATTGCCCCCGATGCGGGCGGCAAAGACGTATTTGTTCACATTTCAGCGGTTGAACGCTCGGGCCTGACCGGCCTCGCAGACAACCAAAAAGTATCCTACGAGCTGCAACCGGGCCGTGATGGCCGCGAGTCGGCCGTGGATCTTCAACTGCTCTGACTGCCGGGTAATTCCTCCGGACCAGCGCTACGATGCTGCAGCTCCCTGCTTGGGGGCTGCTTTCTCGGTCGTTCTTGCTGCAGTGTTAAGGGGCGGCTCAGCCCGAAACCCGTGCCACGAGTTGCAGCGCGACCGGACCTAGCGCCTCGATATTTTCCCGAACGCCTTCGGCATTTGGGTGGATATCGTCGTCCTGCATGAATTCTTGCGCCTTGGCGGGATCCCCTCCGACACGTTTAAAAATCCCGGCGAAGGCATCCGGGTGCAGCAGGGCACCGAACTCCTTGGCCAGATCCGGGTACACAGCGTTGAACGCGGCCCGATAATCGGGTCCATAGTTATTGGGCGCCCGCATGCCGACCAGCAGGACCTCGGTGTCGGCCTGTTGTGCAGCGCTCAGGATCTTGCTCAAATTGGCGCGCATTTCCTCGGCCGACAGGCCGCGCAACAGATCGTTGCCGCCCAGAAGGACGATCAGAGCGTCGGGATCATCCGCCAGCGTCCAGTCGATCCGCGCCGCCCCGCCCGCGCTCGTGTCCCCCGAGACGCCCGCGTTGGTGATCTCGACTTCGGCGCCGTGCTCCTGCAGCCAGTGTTCCAGCTGGGGCACGAATCCATCCCCCTGTGGCAGGCCATATCCCTGCACCAGACTGTCGCCAAACGCCGTGATCCGCACCGGTTCGGCCCAGGCCGCAGAGACACTGATCAGAAATCCGATTATCACCCATACCTTGCGCATTGTCACAATCGCTCCATATCCGAAAGAACACATTCAACAGGCCGCCTTTATGACAGATCAAAACCGCCCCGTTCTTCACCTCAAAGATGCGTCTTTGACCCTGAATGGCAATACCGGTCCCGTCCGTATTTTGCAGGACATCACCCTGGATGTGCACAAGGGCGAGACACTGGGCATGATCGGCGCCTCGGGATCGGGGAAATCCTCGCTCTTGATGCTAATGGGCGGGCTTGAACAAGCCACCGGCGGTACCATTACGGCACTGGGGCAGGATCTGACCGCGATGAACGAAGACGCGCTGGCCCATTTCCGCCGCGATCACATGGGGGTGGTCTTTCAGAACTTTCACCTGATCCCAGCGATGACAGCGCTGGAAAACGTGGCGACCCCGCTTGAGCTGGCCGGGGTTACGGATGCCTTTGAACGCGCGCAGGCGGAGCTCGACGCTGTCGGTCTTGGCCACCGTTCAGGCCACTACCCGGCGCAGCTGTCCGGCGGCGAACAACAGCGGGTGGCGCTGGCCCGCGCCCTGGCGCCGCGCCCGGCGATCCTGCTGGCGGATGAACCCACCGGCAATCTGGACGAGGCCAACGGCGCCGCCGTGATGGATCTGCTATTTGGCCTGCGCGACCGTTACGGCGCCACGCTGATCATGGTCACCCATGCGCCGGAACTCGCCGCCCGCTGCGACCGGGTCGTGCGGCTGCGCGATGGGCATCTGCTGGATGATCGGGCCGCGCATGAGGCCGCGGAATGAGTTTTCCAGATCTTCGCCTCGCCTGGCGTTTTGCCCTGCGTGAGTTGCGCAGCGGGCTGAAGGGCTTTCGCATTTTCCTGGCCTGCCTTGCGCTGGGCGTCGGGGTGATCGCCGCCATCGGTTCGATACGCGCCTCGATCGAGGCCGGGCTAACCCGCGAGGGTGCCACCATGCTGGGCGGCGATGCGGAGATGTCCTTTACCTACCGCTTTGCCAACGAGGAAGAGCGCGACTGGATGGCCTCCATCGCCGAGCGCAGTTCGGAAATTGCCGACTTCCGCTCCATGGCAGTAGTGGGCGAGGAACGCGCGCTGACACAGGTGAAGGCGGTCGATGGGCTTTACCCGCTGACGGGGACCCTGCGCCTGTCGCCCGACATTCCGCTGGAAGACGCGCTGGCGGGATCGAACGGGGTGCCCGGCGGTCTGATGGAACGGGTTCTGGCGGATCGTCTGGGCCTTGCGCCCGGGGATGTCTTCCGTCTTGGTACCCAGGATCTGCGCCTCGCGGCCATTATCGAAAACGAGCCGGATGCGGCGGCATCCGGCTTCACCCTTGGCCCGCGCACCATTGTTGCCACTGACGCGCTGGCGCAGTCGGGCTTGCTAGAGCCGGGAACGCTATATTCCTCAAAATACCGGCTTGATCTGCCCCCCGGCGCAAACCTTGAACAGCTGCAAGCTGCCGCCGAGGAGCGGTTTGCCAATTCCGGCATGCGCTGGCGCGATGCCCGCAACGGCGCCCCGGGCATCACTTCCTTTGTGGAGCGTCTGGGCGGGTTCCTGGTTCTGGTCGGCCTCTCCGGTCTCGCGGTGGGCGGCGTCGGTGTTTCGGCCGCCGTGCGTGCCTTTCTGGCGGGCAAGACCGAAACTATCGCCACCCTGCGCACCCTTGGCGCCGGGCGGCAGGTGATCTTTCTCACCTATTTCCTGCAAATCGGGGTGCTGGCGCTCTTGGGCATTGCCATGGGCATGGCGATCGGTGGGCTTGGACCGGTTCTGGTGGGGCCGCTGATCGCCGCGCAGCTGCCATTTCCCGCGATCTTCTCAGTCTACCCCGGCGCGCTGGCCGAGGCGGCGCTTTATGGTCTGCTGACCGCCTTCATCTTTGCGCTCTGGCCGCTGGCCCGGGCTGAGCGGATCCGCGCAGCGGCGCTGTTCCGCGATGCCTTTGCCGGTGGCAGCAGCCTGCCCGCGCCGCGCTATGTGCTGGCAACCGCTCTGGCACTGGCTCTGCTGGTGGCGGCGGCGGCCCTGTTCAGCGGATCAGTGCGTCTGACGCTCTGGACCGCTGGCGGGCTTGGGGGGGCGCTGGCCGTCCTGATGGTGGCTGCGCTGATCCTTGGCGGTCTGGCCCGGCGCGCCGCGCGCATTGCCCGTGGACGCCCGGCCCTGCGATGGGCGCTAGCGGCGATTGGCACTTCCCGCGATGGCGCGGTTCCAGCCGTTCTGGCACTGGGTCTTGGCCTGACGGTTCTGGCCGCCATCGGACAGATCGACGGCAATATGCGCCGCGCCATCACCGGCACCCTGCCAGATGTCGCGCCCTCCTATTTCTTCGTCGACATCCAGCGCGATCAGATGCCCGCCTTTCTGGATCGGGTCGAAGGTGACCCCGCCGTCAGCCGTATCGAAAGCGCGCCAATGCTGCGCGGGGTTGTGACTGGCATCAACGGTCAGCCCGCCAGCGAAGTCGCTGGAGATCACTGGGTGGTGCGCGGCGACCGTGGCCTCACCTACGCAGGCGCCAAACCCGAAAATACCCAAGTCACTGCGGGGGAATGGTGGGGCGAAGACTACAACGGCCCGCCACAGATCAGCCTGGCCGAAGAAGAGGCCGGAGAGCTGGGCATTGCCATCGGCGACACCATGACGGTGAATGTACTGGGCCGCGACATCACCGCCACGGTCACCAGTTTCCGTTCGGTCGATTTTTCCACCGCAGGGATGGGTTTCGTGATTGCCATGAACGAATCCGCGCTGGCCGCTGCGCCGCACAGCTATATCGCCACCGTCTATGCCGAGGAGCAGGCCGAGGCGCAGATTCTGCGGGATCTGGCCCAGGAAATGCCGAATATCACCGCGATCCGGGTGCGCGATGCGGTGGACCGGGTTTCCGACATCCTGCGCCAGCTGGCCGCAGCGACTTCATACGGGGCGGCGGCAACTCTGCTGACCGGGTTCCTGGTGCTGCTTGGCACCGCAGCCGCCGGAGAACCCGCCCGCCGCTACGAGGCTGCTTTGCTGAAAACACTCGGGGCGCCACGCGCGCAGATCCTGAAAAGCTTTGCGTTGCGCTCCATCATTCTGGGCGCAGGCGCGGGCATGGTGGCGCTAGCGGCAGGTATCGCCGGAGCCTGGGCAGTGAATTCCTATGTGTTTGAAACCAGCTACAGCATCATCTGGCCGAATGCGCTGGCCGTGGTCGGTGGCGGGATCCTGACGACACTGCTGGCCGGTCTTGCCTTCGCCTTGCGTCCGCTGGCGGCACGCCCGGCCCGCATTCTGCGCGCCCGAGATTGATCAGCTGCCCCGACAACGGGGCGGCAACTGCGATCACCGGGTGCAGGTAGCTGGTTGCAGCAAGCGCATCAGATCCGGATTGTCGCAGATCAGAGAATCCAATGAGACGTTGTCGAGGGATTCGTAAAAAGCCTGCGCCGCATCCGAAAGGGCCAGCCGCAGCCGACAGGCATCGACCAAGGGACAGGTGTTATCGGCGTCAGCAAAACATTCCACCATCGGCAGATCGCCTTCGATATGACGAAACACGTCACCGATCCGGATCTCAGTGGCGGTTCGCCCCAGGCTCATACCGCCATTGCGGCCCCGCTGGGTGTGCAGGTAGCCAAGCTGGCTCAGCTGATTGATCACCTGCGCCAAATGATTTTCTGATATATTGCAGGACTCTGCGATCTCTGATTTGGTCACCAACCGGTCAGCATTGGCCGCACAGTACATCAGCAACCGGACGGCAATATTCGTCCTCTTTGTAATTCGCATCGTTCTGCACCCCTCAAAACATGCAGATTACAGTATATATTTTTTCAGCGCCCGATTTGACATAGATCAAATGGCAAGGAGGACCCGAGATGACCCAGACCGCTCCGTATTTCTTCGGATATGGCAGCCTCGTGAACACGGCGACCCACGATTACAGCGATCCGCGCCCTGCCCGGCTGAGTGGCTGGCGCCGCACCTGGGCACATACCGATCTGCGCGACGTGGCCTTTCTGACCGCCAAACCGGCGCCGGGCGATACCATCGACGGGCTGATCGCTGCTGTTCCCGGTGCGGATTGGGCGGCGCTTGATGAACGCGAGTACGCCTATGACCGGGTTCTCGCTTCGCAAGCGGTGGGCCACGACCTGCCCGGCGCGCCGGAAATTTCGGTCTACGCGGTTCCGGCTGAGCGCCAAGCACCGGGGTCGAACCGCCATCCGATCCTGCTGAGCTATCTTGACGTGGTGCTTCAGGGATACTTGCAGGTCTTTGGCCGCGAAGGCGTAATCGACTTTGTCGCGACCACCGATGGCTGGGACGCGCCTATTCTGGATGACCGCGACGCGCCCCGCTATCCGCGCCACCAACCCACCACCGCGCAAGAACGCAGCCTGTTTGACGATCTGATCGCATCAACCGGCGCCCACAGACTGCGCCCTGCGTCATGATCTCGAAAACACTGCTCTATTTCCAGCGCCTGACGCGCCAGCTGTGGCTGAGGGTGGTTCTGATCTCGCTCTGCTCCGTGCTCGCTCTGGCATTGGCGCCGCTTCTGACCCCCATGCTGCCTGAGGGGCTGAGCAACCGGTTCGGGCGTGACGCAGTCCTGCCGATCCTGACCATTCTTGCCTCTGGCATGCTGGCGGTAACGACCTTTTCGCTCAACGTCATGGTCAGCGCCTACCGGACCGCCTCTTCGATGTCTACGCCGCGGGTCTACCGGCTGCTGCTCGAAGACACGGTCACGCAAAGCGTTCTTGCCACTTTTGTCGGCGGGTTCGTCTATTCGCTGTGCGCGATCATCCTGTTCCGGGCCAAGGTCTACGCGCCTGAATCCGCCATTGTCGTCTTTGCCATGACCATCTTTGTCGTTGCGCTGATTGTCATCGCCATCCTACGGTGGATCGACCACCTGTCGGGACTTGGCAGCATGGACCACACCCTGCGTCTCATTGAAACCCGTAGCCGTACCAGCCTGAAACAGCAGGCAAAACGCCCCTGCCTGGGGGGCAAACCCGCTGACAGCGATGAACAGCCAGAGGGCGCCCTGCCCATTCCGGCCAGGCGCAGTGGTTTCGTGCGTTTTGCCGATATGGCGCGTCTGAACGAGATCGCCGCCGAGGCAGGCGCGCATATCACCATGCACCGCGCCCCGGGTGATTTTGTCCTGCGCGGCCGCCCTGTCGCCTGGACAGAAAGCGGCGATGAGAGCCTCTGCAAGGAAGCTGCGAAGGCCATTGAAATCGGCGATGTACGCAGTTTCGATCAGGATCCGGTTTTTGGCCTGACGCTGCTGGCCGAGACCGCGCAAAAGGCCCTGTCGCCCGGGGTCAACGACCCTGGCACCGCGATTGAGGTGATGGGACGGCTGGAACGCCTGCTGTGGGAAACCCTCCCCGAAGATCCGACCGAGGATGACTGCATGTTTGAACATGTCAGTATGGTGCCAATATCGCCCAAGCTTTTGCTGGACAGCAGCTTTGCCCCGATTGCCCATTGCGGCAAGGAGGACCCTTTCGTGATGAAATGGATGCAGCAAGCGCTGACTGCCCTCGCCTCGCATCCGAACAGGGAACTGGCGAATTCCGCTACCGACATGGGCAAAGAGCTGAAAGCAAAGCCTTAGATCCGCCCGTGCAGATGGCCATCAAGGAAAAAGACGGCCCGGAAACCGGACCGCCTTTGTTTTCTGGTCAATCAGGCGCGGATCGCACCCCAACCGCTCAGCCCTTGGCGCGGACCTTCTCCATCAGCGCCAGAAGGGCACTCATGTCGGGGCCGCGTTCCATGCCCGTGACTGCGTGGCGCAGCGGCATGAAGAGGGATTTGCCCTTGCGGCCAGTCGCCTCTTTCACCGCAGCGGTCCAACTGCCCCAGGTGGTTGAGTCGTAGGGGCCATCAGGCAGCAGCGCCATCGCCTCGGCAATGAACTCCTTGTCTTCATCCGCGATGAGCGGCTCAGCCCCGTCACGGCACAGCGTCCACCAGCCTTCAAGGTCTTTCAGCGTGGTGATGTTTTCCTTGGCCATATCCCAGAAGGCGGCCTGTTTTTCCGCCGGAACACCCAGCGCCTCGACCTGCTCCTGGACGGCTTCCAGCGGCAGGCTCTGCAGATAGCGCCCGGTGAGCGGGAACAAATCCTCAACGTCGAATTTCGTCGGCGCGGCGCCAAAACGGTTGATGTCGAAGCCCTCGATCAGCTCGGCCATCTCGCTGCGCAACTCGACCGGGTCAGAGGAGCCCAGCCGCGCCATCAGGCTCAGCAGGGCCATCGGCTGCACGCCCTGTTCGCGCAGATCGCGCAGCGCCAGCGTGCCAAGACGTTTGGACAACGCCTCGCCCTGCGGGCCGGTCAGCAGCGAGTGATGGGCAAATTCCGGCACCTTGCCGCCCAGTGCCTCGATGATCTGGATCTGGGTCGCAGTATTGGTCACGTGATCCGATCCACGCACCACGTGGGTGACGCCAAATTCCGTGTCATCCACGACCGAGGCCAGCGTATACAGGAACTGCCCGTCGCCACGGATCAGAACCGGATCCGAAACCGAGGCCGCGTCGATTGAAATATCGCCAAGGATACCATCGTTCCATTCGATGCGCTGGTGGTCCAGCTTGAACCGCCACACACCATCGCCGCGCTCGGCGCGCAGGGCGGCTTTTTCATCTTCAGACAGGTCCAGCGCAGCGCGGTCATAGACGGGCGGCTTGCCCATGTTCAGCTGCTTCTTGCGCTTCAGATCCAATTCGGTCGGCGTCTCGAAGGCCTCGTAGAACCGGCCCATCTCGCGCAGCTTGTCAGCCGCTTCATGGTAGCGGTCCAGCCGCTCGGACTGGCGTTCGATCCGGTCCCAGCCAAGACCTAGCCACTCCAGATCCTGCTTGATCGCATCGACATATTCTTCCTTCGACCGCTCGGGGTCGGTGTCGTCGATGCGCAGGATGAACGTGCCGCCAGCCTTGCGGGCGATCAGGTAATTCATCAGCGCGGTGCGCAGGTTGCCCACATGGATATAGCCGGTGGGCGACGGAGCAAAACGGGTGGTGGTCATGAATGGTCTCCTGTTGCTGTGCCCCATCTCACATGGAACGGGTTTTGTCCAGTTTTGGCACCCATAGCGCCCCCTCCTTTCGGATTGGTGTCTTTGCTGGGGCCCAGAGGAGATTTACCCGCTGCCCCCCTCGTAAAGCGACACGATCCCGTGACCTCGCGCTGCGCGTACCTTGTCCCCCGCCAAAAAGCCCTATCTCGATCCCAAAGACCGCATAACAAGTGCCAACCAACAAAGAGGAGACCAGAATATGACCGTAAAGATGTCCCGCCGCAGCGTGCTGACCGGCGCAACCGCCCTCCCCCTGGCCGCGACCGTCACACCCGCCTTGGCAGAGGGCCACGCGGCCACGGCACCGGCCACCCACGCTCGCAGTTTCAAGCTGGGCGATTTCACCGTGACGACCCTGCTGGACGGCAGCCTGCCTCGCGACGGCGCCAAGGCAATTTTCGGCGGCGGTGCAACGGACGAGGAATTCGCCGAAGTCTCGGCCCAGAACTTTATCCCCGCCGAGATGGCGCAGTTCTTTTTCACCCCCACGCTTGTCGATACCGGCAAAGAAAAGATCCTTTTCGATACCGGGCTTGGCCAGGGCGGCATCCAGAAAGCCCTGGCAGAGGCAGGCGTCACCCCGGATCAGATCGATGTGGTCGTCATCACCCATATGCACCCCGACCACATCGGCGGCATGACCACCAGCGGCGCCGCGACCTTTGCCAATGCGCGCTATGTGACGGGGCGCACCGAGTATGATTTCTGGGCCAAGATGGACGCCGAAAACCGCGTTGCCGATCTGGTTTCCAAGAAGGTGACCCCGATGGCCGAAAAGATGACCTTTGTCGAGGACGGCGGCGAAGTAGCCTCTGGTATCACGGCGATGGCCGCCTTTGGCCATACCCCCGGTCACATGACCTATATGCTTGACAGCGGCGATCAGCAGCTGCTGCTGACAGCGGATCTGGCCAACCACTATGTCTGGTCCTTCGCCCACCCGGAATGGGAGGTCCGCTTTGACATGGACAAGGCTGCTGCCACGGCATCGCGCCGCCGTATTCTGGATATGCTGTCCGCCACGCGCACGCCAATGATCGGCTATCACATGCCCTTCCCGGCAGCCGGTTTTGTCGAAACCCGTGGCGAGGGATTCCGTTTTGTGCCGGTCAGCTATCAGATGATGGGCTGAGAATTGCGCCGCGCGCCTTAGCGGGCGGTGCCAATGACTTCGGGCGCGGGCACTGCTGTCCGCGCCTTTTTCGTGAACCGGCTCAGCGCAAAGGCGCGCGGGTCCACGATGGGCGCATCGCCGGTCACCAGATCTGCGGTCAGCCGTCCAGCAGCAGGGCCAATGCCAAACCCATGGCCGGAATAACCGGTCGAGACGAACAGCCCCGGCAGATCGTCCACCTGCGAAATTACCGGAATGGCATCCGGGGTCACGTCAATCATGCCGCCCCAGCTTTGCACCACATCAGCGGACTGCAGGATAGGAAAGGCCTTTTGCGCGGCGGCCCAGCTGTTGCGGATCGCCTTTTGCGAGGGCGCGGGATCCAGCACCCGGCAGGTTTCGAACGGCGTGCGCTGATCCGGTGCCCAGCGCCGGTCCTGCCCCGCCTCGATCCGCCAACGGTCGGACAGGCGGAACCGAAGGGATCGCCACTCCTCCAAGAAGGCCGGGAAAAACTTCAGCGCCAGCCGCAAGCTGTCCGGCACGATATCGACTACATTCTCGGTGCCATCCGCGATGGAATAGCCACCATCGGCGCGCTTGCGCATGGCGAATCCAGCGGCCCACATAGCGGCCTCGGGACCGCCCTGCACCGCCGAGGTTCTAAGCACCGAATTCAGAACTTTGAGCTGCGGCAGCGCCACGCCCGCATTGCCAAGGAACAGCCGCGACCAGGCCCCGCCCGCAACGACCACGGCCGAACAGCCGACACGGCCGCGTTCGGTCATCACGCCGCTGACACGTCCAGCCTCGGTTTCGACGCTGCGCACAGCGCATTCGGTCATCACCTTGGCCCCGGCTGCCCGCGCGGCGCTGGCAATAGCATGGGTGGCCAGTTGCGGCTCGGCCCGGCCGTCTTCGGGCGTATGCAGCGCCGCGATGGTGCCGGTTTGATGCCCCGGCATCAGCTCCGCCAGTTGCTCTCCACGCACCATCTGTGCCGGAATGTCATAGGGGGTCAGATGCTCTGCCCAGGCCGCCAGTTCGGCCTCGGCCCGCGCCCGTTCGGCGGTGAACAGAATACCGGATCGGGTATAGCCGGTGGGATGTCCTGTGCGAGCCTCCAGACCGGGCCAGATCTCCATCGCCTTGGCCATCAGGGGCAATTCGCGTGGATCGCGCTGCGAGATGCGCACCCAGCCCCAGTTGCGCGAGCTTTGCTCGGCGCCAATCTGGCCCTTTTCACAAAGAAGAACGGAATACCCCCGCTCGGCCAATTCGAGAGCGGTCGTGGAGCCGATGATTCCCCCGCCGATGACAACTGCATCGACACGTTTGGGCAGGGCAAGATCAGCTTGGAAATGTGGCAGCTTAGGTCCAGGCATAAGAGGTCTATGCCGTGCCCCGCGCCCCTGGTCCATGGGGCAAGAGCGCTCTTTCATCCACCCCGTGCAAGCTGTGGCTTTTTCGCGTCAGCCCAGGCACGCGGGGGTATGGTTTTCCTGCCCCTGGACGCGCACTCTTGCTGGCAAATACGCCGGTTCAGCCCGGATCGCGCCAGCGGTTTGCAATCGGGTAACGCCGGTCCAGCCAGAAGGCGCGCGGCGTCAGGCGGGTGCCCGGAGCGGACTGGAAGCGCTTGTATTCACTGATATAAATCAGGTGTTCCACCCGTTTCGCCACATCGCGGTCAAACCCGGCAGCGACGCAATCGGCAATCGAGCCTTCCTCGTCCACCAGGATCGTGAGCAGCGCATCCAGCTCGGGATAATCGGGCAGGCTGTCGCTGTCTTTCTGATCCTCGCGCAGCTCGGCTGACGGGGGCTTGTCGATGACATTGGGGCGGATCACCTCGCCCGCCGGGCCCATCATCCAGGGCCGGTGATTGGCGTTGCGCCAGCGGCAGGTTTTAAAGACGCGGGTTTTGTAGAGATCCTTGATCGGGTTGTAGCCGCCGTTCATATCGCCATAGATCGTGGCATACCCCACCGCGACCTCGGACTTATTGCCGGTGGTCAGCAGCATCTCACCAAACTTGTTCGACATGGCCATCAGCAGAAGACCGCGTAGGCGGGACTGGATGTTTTCCTCGGTAATGTCGGCGTCGCGCCCTTCGAACAGCGGCGCCAGCGTGTTGGTGATGGCGGCCCGCCCTTCGCTGATCGGCACATAGTCGTAATGCACGCCCAGCGCCTTGGCGACGGCTTCGGCATCTTCCAGGGATTCCGCGCTGGTATATTCCGAGGGCAGCATCACGCAGCGCACATTTTCGGCCCCGATGGCATCGACGGCAATGGCGGCGACAATGGCCGAATCCACCCCACCGGACAGACCCAGAAGCGCCTTTTTGAACCCGGTCTTGGCCATGTAATCGCGCAGGGATTCGACCATGGCGCGGTAGTCCTGCTCCCATTCATCGGGGAAATGCGCCTTCTCGCCCTCGACCGCGCGCCAGCCTTCGTCGGTGCGTTCAAGATCCAGCTGGGTCACCGCCTCGTCATAAAGCGGCATCTGCAGGGCCAGCGCCCCACCGGGGTTCAGCACGAAACTGCCACCGTCAAAGATCTGATCGTCCTGTCCGCCAACCATGTTGAGGTAGATGACCGGCAGATGGGTTTCGATGCAGCGCGCCACCATCATGTTATAGCGCACCTCCATCTTGCCGCGGAAATAGGGCGAACCGTTCGGGATCAGCAGGAACTCGGCGCCGGTCTCTGCAAGCGTCTCGGCCACGTCTTCGTGCCAGCCATCCTCGCAGATGGGGCTGCCGATGCGGGTATCATCAATCGCATAAGGCCCGCCCAGCGGCCCGGCATCAAAGACGCGAACCTCGTCAAAGACGGTTTCATTGGGCAGGTGGTGTTTCAGGATGCGGGAGGCAATGCGCCCGTCCTTGAGGATCAGATAGGCATTATAGAGCTTGCCACCCTCGGCCCAGGGCGCGCCGATGGCCAGCGCGGGTCCGTCGGCACAATCCTGCGCAAGCTGTTCGGCAGCCGCCATGGCGGAGCGGTGGAACACCGGCTTCATCACCAGATCCTGGGTGTTATAGCCGGTCAGGAACATTTCGGGCAGCGCCACAAGCTGCGCACCGGCCTTGCGACCTTCCTCCCAGGCCGCGTGGGCCTTGGCCGCATTGCCCGCAATATCGCCGACCGTCGGGTTCAGCTGCGCCAGAGAGATACGGAAACGGTCTGCCATGGTGGTCGTGCCCTTCGCAATACTTCTTCCCAGCCGTTTACCAGATCCCCGGCCAAGGGAAAGAGTGCAGGCCGCAAAAGACATTGCGACAGGCCGCCCTGTCGCATAGTTTCGCAGCTGAGATGCAACATCAGGCGGTATTCCATCCGCAGACTGGCACCGCGCCCGGCCCATTGGTCCGGCGCAGAACTAAAGGGCAGGCAGAAGTTTCATGACCCGTTTCGGCTCCGTATTCGTGATTTCAGCAGCTATGGCGCTGGCCTCTCCCCTGCAGGCGCAGGACGGTCAGGTCCTTACCACACAGGATGAAATCGGCGGCGAATACGAAGGCACCTTTCGCGGCGGCCTGCAGCATGGCACCGGCACCTACCGGCTGCCCAATGGTTATGAGTATTCCGGCAACTGGATCGATGGCGAAATCCGCGGTCAGGGCGTGGCGCGCTACCCGAACGGCGCCGTCTACGAAGGCGAGTTCGCCAAGGGAAAACCCGAGGGGCTCGGCAAGATCACCTTTGCCGATGGCGGCACCTATGAAGGCGAATGGACCGATGGTCTGATCAGTGGTCAGGGCATCGCGGTCTACGCCAATGGCGCGCGCTACGAAGGCAGCTTTGTCAACGGCCAGCACCATGGCAAGGGCGTGATGCGCAATCCCGGCGGTTATGAATACGCTGGCGACTGGGTTGAGGGCCGCAAGGAAGGCGAAGGCAAGATCGTCTATCCTGACGGTGCAACCTACGAAGGTGGGATCGCAGACGGTCTGTTGCATGGCACCGGCACGCTGACCATGCCAGACGGGCTGATCTACGAAGGCGACTGGGCCAACAATCAGATGCACGGCACCGGCAAGCTGACCCAGCCCAACGGCGACGTCTACGAAGGACCGCTGGAAAACGGCCGCAGGCAGGGCATCGGCAAACAGACCCATGCCAATGGTGACGTCTATGTCGGCGAATTTCAGGATGACCTGCGCCACGGCACCGGTACCTTCACCAAGACCGATGGCTATGTTTACGAGGGCGAATGGCTGGCGGGTCAGATCGAGGGCACGGGCAAGGTCACCTATCCTGACGGCTCGGTCTACGTGGGGGAATTCCGCGATGATCTGGCTGATGGCACAGGTAAGATCACCTATCCCGATGGTTCGACCTATGAAGGCGACTGGATCGCCGGTGTCATCGAAGGCACCGGCACCGCCACCTATCCCAACGGCGTGACCTACACCGGCGGTTTCAAGAACGCCCGCAACCACGGTCAGGGTGTCATGACCTATGCCAGCGGATACCGCTACGAAGGTGAATGGCAAGACGGGCAGCGCCACGGTCAGGCCAAGGTCACCTATGCGGATGGATCGGTCTACACCGGGCAATTTGCCAACAGCCAGCGCCACGGCAAGGGCCGGATCGAGATGCCCGGTGGCTTTGTCTACGAAGGCGACTGGCAGGAAGGCAAGATCACAGGCGAAGGTGTTGCCACCTATGCCAATGGCGACGTCTACCAAGGCAGCTTCGTCAACGGCAAGCGGCAGGGCCCCGGCAAGATGCGTTATGCCACTGGTCAGGAAACCGACGGTGACTGGCAGAACGGCGCCTTGGTGACCGAAACTACTGAAACGGACGCCGCTGCGGACGACAACGCCGCCAGCACCGACAACTGATCCAGCGGCGGTCCGCCCTTCGGGTTAGACCGTACCGCCCGCCTCAAGCCGGGCCAAAAAGGCGTCAGCCTCTTCCAGAATCTGCGCGCGCTTCTCCGCATCCATCCGGTCCCAGCTGCGATACATGTTGCCCATGCGCGGATTTGCCGAGAACCGCTCCCGGTGGCGGTCGAGGAAATGCCAGTAGAGCAGGTTGAACGGACAGGCGCCCTCCCCCACCTTGCGACTGACGGAATAGGCGCAGGATTTACAGTAATCCGACATGCGGTTGATATAGGCGCCGCTGGAGACATAGGGTTTGGAACCCACGATACCGCCATCGGCAAACTGGCTCATCCCGACGGTATTAGGCGCCTCGACCCACTCAAAAGCATCGGCATAGACAGCCAGATACCATTCGTGCACCTCCTGCGGATCAATCCCGGCCAGAAGCGCGAAATTGCCGGTCACCATCAGCCGCTGGATATGATGAGCATAGGCCTCTTCCCGGGTCTGCGATACCGCCTGTGACAGGCAGTGCATGCCCGTCTCAGCTCCCCAGTAAAGCGGCGGCAGCGCGCGATCATGGCCCAGCACATTGCGCTGCGGATAGTCCTCCCCTTCCAGGAAATAGATCCCACGCACGAATTCGCGCCAGCCAAGGATCTGCCGAATGAACCCTTCGGCGGCGTTGAGCGGCACATCACCTGCTTTCCACGCCTCTTCGGCCGCGACGCACAGCTCCATCGGATGCAACAGACCGATATTGAGATAAGGCGACAGAACCGAATGGTAGAGCCATTTCTGCCCTGTCATCATCGCATCCTGATAGTCCCCGAACAGTGGCAAGCCATGCCGGATGAAATGCGCCATTGCCCTCAGGGCATCGGCACGGGTGACCGCAAAATGGAACGGGCGCAGATCACCGAAGTGGTCCCCAAACCGCCGCTCGACAAGGTCCAGGACCTCTTCCGTCTCGTCATCCGGGGTGAACTGCATGGGCCCCGGGGTCTTGATGTCCTTGGGCGGTGCCTTGCGGTTCTCCTGATCGTAGTTCCATTTGCCCCCGGCGGGGTTGTCACCCTCCATCAGCAATCCGGTCTTGCGCCGCATCTTGCGATAGAAATACTCCATGCGCAGTTGCTTGCGCCCCTCGGCCCAGTCGTTGAAATCAGCCCGCGTGGCAATGAACCGCGTATCCGGCCTGAGACCGACCTTCAAAGGCAGAGACTGCAGATGCCGGATCAGCCTCCATTCCCCCGGCGTTGTGGCGATCACCTCATCAGCGCCGCTCTGGGCCGCCCGGCGCAGGATTTCCTCCGCGATGGAGCCGGTGTTGTCCGCATCGTCGAGTCGGGTATAGGCGACAGTCCAGCCCTCTGCCCGCAACTGCTCCGCAAACTTCCGCATCGCCGCGAGAATCAGCGCGATCTTCTTGGGATGGTGACGCACATAGGTACCTTCCTCGGCAACCTCGGCCATGACGATGATGTCGGTGTCCTTGTCCGCGACCTGCAGCGCCGACAGCGACAGGCTCAGTTGATCGCCAAGAATTAGGATGAGTTTTGCCATGTGTCCTGCCTCTGCCGCACCTTTTGCCTATGGCTCATCGCCAAGGCTCTGGCGCAGCTAGGAGGAATTTCCCACAAATCAAATCTGCCCGCACCAAAGCGCTCTGCCGACCGCCAAATGGTCAGGATCACTGAGCTATTTTCGCTCTTTCCATTCGCGGCGCGCTCTGTATAACTTTGCCGCATGACAGCTCGCGCACATATCTTCGGCCCGGCCACCGCCATTTGCGGTGCGGCTCTGCGCGACCTACTGATCCTAACCCGCCTCTGAGCGTGCCATTCGGCGCGCCCGCTCAGAGGAGGAGGCTTGCGCGCCACGAGAATGGATCCAGGACAGAGTTTTAAGAAAGCTACCGACATGACGACTGCACTTGAAAAAGATCGCGTATTGATCTTCGACACCACTTTGCGCGACGGCGAGCAGAGCCCCGGCGCCACCATGACCCACGATGAAAAGCTGGAAATCGCGGGCCTTCTGGACGAGATGGGCGTCGACATCATCGAGGCCGGTTTCCCCATCGCCTCCGAAGGCGATTTCAAAGCGGTGAGCGAGATCGCCGAACGCTCCAAGAACGCGGTGATCTGCGGTCTGGCGCGCGCCAATTTCAAGGATATTGACCGCTGCGCCGAGGCCGTGCGCAAGGCTGCGAAACCCCGCATTCACACCTTTATCGGGACATCGCCCCTGCACCGCGCCATTCCGAATCTCACCATGGATGAGATGGCCGAGCGGATTCACGACACGGTGACTCATGCGCGCAATCTCGTCGATGACGTGCAATGGTCGCCCATGGATGCGACACGCACCGAATGGGATTATCTCTGCCGGGTGATCGAGATCGCCATCAAGGCCGGCGCCACCACCATCAACATCCCCGACACCGTCGGCTATACCGCGCCGCTGGAATCGGCTGATCTGATCCGCCGCCTGATCGAAACCGTACCGGGCGCGGACGAGGTGATCTTTGCCACCCACTGCCACAACGACCTGGGTCTTGCCACGGCCAACGCTCTGGCCGCCGTCGAGGGCGGCGCGCGTCAGATCGAATGCACCATCAACGGTCTGGGCGAGCGAGCCGGCAACACCGCGCTCGAAGAGGTGGTGATGGCGCTGAAGGTCCGCAATGACATCATGCCCTGGCACACGCAGATCGACACCACCAAGATCATGCATATCTCCCGCCGGGTCTCCACCGTCTCTGGCTTCCCGGTGCAGTTCAACAAGGCCATCGTCGGCAAGAACGCCTTTGCCCACGAAAGCGGCATCCACCAGGACGGGATGCTGAAGAACAAAGAAACCTTCGAGATCATGCGCCCCGAGGACGTAGGTCTTTCAGGAACCTCGCTGCCGCTTGGTAAGCACTCGGGCCGCGCGGCGCTGCGCGACAAGCTGAATAACCTCGGCTATGAGGTCGGCGACAACCAGCTCAAGGATATCTTTGTCCGCTTCAAGGAGCTCGCCGACCGCAAGAAGGAAGTCTTTGACGACGACATCATCGCGCTCATGCGTTCTGGCGAAGATGCCGAAAACGATCATCTGCAACTGGTGTCGATGAAAGTGATCTGCGGCACCGGCGGTCCGGCCGAAGCGACGCTGGAAATGGAGATCGACGGCAAGGATCTGAGCGCCACGGCACAGGGCGATGGCCCGGTGGATGCCGCCTTCAAAGCGGTGCGTGAGCTTTATCCGAACTCGGCGCACCTGCAGCTTTATCAGGTTCACGCCGTGACCGAAGGCACCGATGCACAGGCAACGGTTTCCGTCCGGCTGGAGGAAGACGGCAATATCGCCACCGGCCAGTCGGCCAACACAGATACTGTGGTTGCCTCGGCCAAGGCCTATATCAACGCGCTGAACCGGCTGATCGTGCGCCGCGGCAAGGTCGGCGAAGGCGCCGATACCCGCGAAATCTCCTACAAGGACGCGACCTGAGCGTCTGAAAGATTCGGCGCCGTGCCGCAGGCGCGGCGCCAGGCCCAACGCCTTGTCGCCCATCTCTGATGGGCGGCCAAGGGGGCGGGAGATCCCCCCACCTCTACAGGTCTTCGCCTCAGCCCTGATTGAGCCTCTCGAACAGGGCCGAAATACGCGCGGCTTCCTCTTCGGCGCCAAAGGGCGCATTCACTACGAACATACCTGATCCAACCATCCGGTGCCCGGCGCGCACCGGCGGAAAGCGCACCTCGTGGCGCAGGGCGCCCGGCAGCGCCTGCGTCTCTAGCGCGCTCAGCATCTTTTGATGCGCCCCATCTGTCAGGATCGGATACCACAGCGCGATGACGCCGACGTTCCATTTCCGGTGCAGCTTGCCGATGATGCCGGGGATACGTGCGTAATCGGATTTCACCTCATAAGACGGATCGATCAGCATGAGCCCTCGGCGCGGCGTCGGCGGTGCCAGCGACAGGGCCAGCTCGAACCCATCCTGCTGATGCACCTTGGCATGCCAGGGCCTCAGCGCCTGCCGCAGGGCAGCGTATTCCTGCGGGTGCAATTCGGCAAAATGCAGGCTGTCCATCTCGCGCAGCAAGGCCGCCGCCACCAGCGGCGATCCGGGATAGCTGGTCGCGCCAAACCGCTCGCGACAGGCATCAATCGCGCGGCTCAGCGGATGATCCGCCGCCAGTCCGTGGTTTTCCAGCACCCGGGAAATCCCCGCGGCCGCCTCCCCCGTCTTCAGCGCCTCGGGCGCCTCCAGCTCATAGACGCCCCGCCCGGCATGGGTTTCGATATAGCTGAGCGGTTTGTCCTTGCGGGTCAGATAGGTCAGCATCCAGGCCAGAAGCGCGTGTTTCTGGACATCCGCCAGATTTCCGGCGTGGTAGATATGTTGATAGGACAGCATGACACAGCCCCTACCCCGGTTGGCGCGCCATAGAAAGATCCTTTCGCCGATGCTGCGCCGCAAATGCCCCGCCCGCCGTCGCCGAAGGACGGCCCGGACCACGGCCATCACATTGCCCGCTATGTGGCCAACCCCCATGTTTCACAGGCGGAAAGGCGCTAGTTGGAGGTAATCGGCCCTTTCGCGGCAGCGCTGCGCTGCTTATAAGATCTACAATGCGCGTTGGCAGCAGAGTCGCGGGCACGAACGGCAGAACTTACAGGATCCCTCATTTATGGCGCTCTTTGGAAATCTAGGCGGTCTGTTCACTTCGGACATGGCCATCGATCTCGGCACTGCGAACACTCTGGTCTATGTCAAAGGCCGCGGCGTGATCCTGTCCGAGCCGTCGGTTGTTGCCTATCACGTCAAGGACGGCGTCAAAAAGGTACTGGCCGTGGGCGAGGACGCCAAGCTGATGCTGGGCCGTACCCCCGGCTCGATCGAGGCGATCCGCCCGATGCGCGAAGGCGTGATTGCGGACTTCGACACCGCCGAGGAAATGATCAAGCATTTCATCCGCAAGGTGCACAAACGCTCGACCTTCTCCAAGCCCAAGATCATCGTCTGCGTACCCCATGGCGCGACCCCGGTTGAAAAACGCGCGATCCGTCAATCGGTGCTCTCCGCAGGTGCCCGCCGCGCCGGGCTGATCGCAGAGCCCATCGCAGCCGCCATCGGCGCGGGCATGCCGATCACCGACCCTACCGGCAACATGGTCGTGGACATCGGCGGCGGTACCACCGAGGTGGCGGTTCTGTCCCTTGGGGATATCGTATACGCACGCTCGGTCCGCGTCGGCGGCGACCGCATGGACGAGGCAATCATCTCCTACCTGCGCCGCCAGCAGAACCTTTTGATCGGTGAAGCCACCGCCGAACGTATCAAGACCTCCATCGGCACCGCCCGCATGCCCGACGATGGCCGAGGCCAGTCGATGCAGATCCGCGGCCGTGACCTGTTGAACGGCGTGCCCAAGGAAATTGAGATCAGCCAGGCGCAGGTCGCCGAGGCGCTGGCCGAACCGGTGCAGCAGATCTGCGATTCCGTGATGACCGCGCTGGAAACCACCCCGCCGGATCTGGCCGCCGATATCGTCGACCGTGGCGTCATGTTGACCGGCGGCGGCGCGCTGCTGGGCGATCTGGATCTGGCCCTGCGCGAACAGACCGGCCTTGCGGTTTCCATCGCCGACGAAAGCCTGAACTGCGTGGCGCTTGGCACCGGCAAGGCGCTGGAATTCGAAAAACAGCTGCGCCACGCCATCGACTACGACAGCTGAGGCGCCCTGCCCCCGCACGCCGGGGGTGATCCACACCCGAAAGGAGTCCCTTGGCCAAAGACCGGTCACAGCGCGAAGATTATTCCGCCCCGCTGCGCCGTTTGCTGATCGGGCTGGTGTGCCTGTGCCTTGCCGCCATTTTTCTGGTCTGGCGGATCGACAGCCCAAGGGTCGAACGCTTTCGCGCGCAGCTGGTGGACACTGTTGTGCCGAATATGGACTGGGCCATGGTGCCGGTCACCGCGACGGTCAACCTGTTCCGGGACTTCCAAAGCTATCAGCGCCTTTCCGAACAGAACCAAGAGTTGCGCTCCGAGCTGCGCCAAATGCGCGCCTGGAAAGAAGCTGCGCTGCAGCTGGAACAGGAAAACGCCCGCCTGCTGGATCTCAACAACGTGCGGCTCGATCCCAAGCTGACCTATATCACCGGTGTGGTGATGGCCGACAGCGGATCGCCCTTTCGCCAGTCTGTGATCCTCAACATCGGCGCCCGGGACGGGATACAGGATGGCTGGGCCGCCATGGACGGGATCGGTCTGGTGGGACGTATTTCCGGCACCGGACAGGATACCGCGCGGGTCATTCTGCTGACTGATGCCGCCAGCGCGGTGCCCGCCACCATCCAGCCTTCGGGGCAGACCGTTCTGGTGACCGGTGACAACAGCGCTGCGCCAGTGCTGGATTTCCTTGAAAACCCCGATCTGATCCGCCCCGGCGACCGGGTTATCACCTCTGGCGATGGCTCTGTCTTTCCGCCCGGTCTGCTGATCGGTCAGGTCACCGAGGACCGCACCGGCCGTAAGCGGGTGCGCCTCTCCGCAGACTACGAACGGCTGGAATTCCTGCGGGTGCTGCGCCATCAGGGCTCTGAGGTAATCAAGGAACCTGGCGGACTGGTTGTCCCGGCGCCGGATGCCACTGTGCCACTCCCGCGGCCGCAAAACCTGGCGCCCGAAGCCCTGTCCGCGTCCGAAGGGGAGAGCAATGGCTAGCACCTCGCCCGCGCGGATCTGGATGATGCGGATGGCCTTTCCGGCTCTGGCACTGGTGCTGATCTTCTTTCACCTGCTGCCTCTGGACACTCTGCCGCGCCGTTGGGCACCGCCAGACCTGCTGCTGGCGCTTGCCATGGCCTGGTCACTGCGGCGGCCGGATTTCGTGCCTGTTCTGCTGCTGGGGGCAACCATGCTGGTCGCCGACATGATGTTCCAGCGCCCGCCCGGCCTTTTTGCGCTGCTGGTGGTACTGGGCTGCGAATTCCTAAAGTCGCGAATCCCGCCGCACCGGGAAACCGCCTTTGCCGCGGAATGGCTCGCCGTCGCCTTTGTGATCGCAGGTATCGTGGTGCTCAACCGGGCCATTCTTGCTATTCTGGCCGTGGCGCAGGCACCCTTGGGCCTCACGCTGATTCAAGCCCTGCTGACGATTGCCGCCTATCCGCTGGTCGTGATCTTCAGTCAAAGCCTTTTGGGTGTGCGCAAACTGTCACCTGCCGAAGCCGAAGCCCTGGGAAGCCGCTGATGAAACGCAATCCGAAAGAACTGGAATTCAGCCACCGCAAGCTGACCCGCCGGGCGCTGCTTCTGGGCGGTTTGCAACTGGGGTTTGCGGGCGGGTTGGCGGCCCGCATGCGCTATCTGCAGGTAGATCAGGCCGATCAGTTCCGGCTGCTGGCCGAGGAAAACCGGATCAATATCCGTCTGCTACCGCCAGCACGCGGTGAGATCTTCGACCGCAACGGCATCACCCTGGCGCAGAACTCGCCCTCCTATCGCATCACCATCGTCCCCGAGGACGCCGGCGATGTGGGCGAGGTGATCGCCAAACTGTCACGGCTGATCGAAATCGACCCTGAAGATATCGAGCGTGCCATGGCCGAAATGCGCCGCTCTCCGCCTTTCCTGCCGGTGACGCTGGCCGATCAGATCGGTTGGGAGGACATCTCGAAAGTAGCGGTCAACGCCCCTGCCCTGCCCGGCATTACCCCCGAGGTCGGCCTGACGCGGATCTATCCGCAACGCGGCGCCTTTGCCCATGTGGTCGGGTATGTCGGGCCGGTCTCGGATTATGACCTCAGCAAGATGGAATCGCCGGAACCGATCCTGCGCATTCCTCGTTTCCAGATCGGCAAAGTTGGGTTTGAGGCCAAGCGTGAGGACGCCCTGCGCGGCAAGGCCGGCGCCAAGCGCGTCGAGGTGAATGCCACCGGCCGCGTCATGCGCGAGCTGGACCGGCGCGAAGGTGAGGCTGGCGCCGACATGCAACTGACCGTCGACGCCGAGTTGCAAAGCTATGTGCAGGCGCGCCTTGGCAACGAAAGCGCCGCTGCGGTGATCATCGATTGCGAACATGGGGACACCCGTGCCATCGCCTCCTCGCCCAGCTTTGATCCCAACCTCTTTGTGCGTGGCATCTCGGTCGCAGACTATAGCCTGCTGACCGGCGACCCCTACCGCCCGCTGGCGAACAAGGCGGTGCAGGGCACCTATCCGCCAGGTTCGACCTTCAAGATGGTGACGGCGCTGGCTGCACTGGAGGAAGGGTTGATCGGCCCCGAGGAAACCGTCTGGTGCCCCGGGTATCTGGAGGTCTCCGGCCGCAGGTTCCACTGCTGGAAACGCGCGGGCCATGGGCATGTGGATCTCAACACCTCGCTGAAACAATCCTGCGACGTCTATTACTACGATCTGGCGCTGAAGGTGGGGATCGACAAGATTTCTGCCATGGCGAACCAGCTGGGGCTGGGTGTGCGTCACGATCTGCCGATGTCGGCCGTGGCCAGCGGCCTGGCCCCGAACCGCGAGTGGAAGCAGCGGGTGCACGGGCAGGACTGGCTGATCGGCGACACTGCAAACGCCTCTATCGGGCAGGGCTATATGCTGGCCTCGCCAATGCAACTGGCAGTGATGACCGCGCGGATCGCCTCGGGGCGCAGTATCACCCCGCGTCTGCTGAAATCCATCGACGGGATCGAACAGCCTAGCGGCGGCGGCGAGCCTTTGGGGCTCAATGAAAACAACCTGCGGACCGTGCGCAGGGGCATGTTCTCGGTCAGTAACGACCGGCGCGGCACTGGCTACCGCTCACGCATCATCGCCGAAGACATCCGCATGGCCGGCAAAAGCGGCACCAGCCAGGTGCGCAATATCACCGCGGCCGAACGCGCCGCGGGGGTGATCCGCAACGAGGATCTGCCCTGGGAGCGGCGCGACCACGCGCTCTATGTCTGCTTTGCGCCTTATGACAAACCCCGCTTTGCGGTTGCTGTCGTGGTCGAACACGGGGGTGGCGGGTCACGCGCCGCCGCGCCCATCGCCCGCGATGTCATGCTGCAGGCGCTGTTTGATGGAACGCCGCCCCTGTCCGCCTACCCCAAAGGCGATCGCAGCCGCATCAAGGCGCAGCAGGAGCGGCTGGAACGCGAACGTTTGAAACGGGAAGAAACCGGAGGCAGCGACCGGGCATGAGTTATCTTGAAAGCCGCGCCAAATCCGTCCCCTCGGGCCTGCGCAAGATCCTGTATCTGAACTGGCCGCTGACCTTGCTGCTGGCCTCGGTCGCCGGGGTGGGGTTCCTGATGCTCTATTCCGTGGCAGGTGGGTCGTTCTCGCCTTGGGCCGAGCCGCAGGCAAAACGCTTTGCCCTTGGCATGGCGGTGATGACCATGGTGGCCATGGTGCCGATCTGGTTCTGGCGCAACATTTCCGTCCTCGCCTATCTGATGTCCATCGTGCTGCTGCTGGCGGTGGAGTTCTTCGGCACCGTCGGCATGGGTGCGCAACGCTGGATCGACATTGGCTTCATGCGGCTGCAACCCTCTGAACTGATGAAGATCACCCTAGTGATGCTACTAGCCGCCTATTATGACTGGCTGCCAACGGAAAAGACCTCGCGCCTGTTCTGGGTGCTGGTGCCGGTGATCATGATCCTGTTCCCCACATTTCTCGTGCTGCGGCAGCCGGATCTGGGCACCTCGATCCTGCTTATGGCCGCCGGTGGCGGCGTCATGTTTCTGGCGGGCGTGCACTGGGCCTATTTCGCGACGGTGATTGCCGGCGCCGTTGGCCTGGTCACGGCGGTGTTCTATAGCCGCGGCACCGACTGGCAGCTGATCAAGGACTACCAGTTCCGCCGCATCGATACCTTTCTTGATCCCTCTCAGGATCCGCTCGGAGCGGGCTATCACATCACCCAGTCCAAGATCGCCCTTGGCTCGGGCGGCTGGTCCGGGCGGGGTTTCATGCAGGGCACTCAGTCCCGATTGAACTTCCTGCCGGAAAAACACACCGATTTCATCTTTACCACCCTGGCAGAGGAATTCGGTTTCATTGGCGGCTTTACCCTGCTCAGCATCTACGTGCTGATCATCGTCTTCTGCGTCGCCACCGCGCTTTCGGCGCGAGACCGGTTCTCGTCACTGGTGACGCTTGGCATCGCCATCACCTTCTTCCTGTTCTTTGCCGTGAACATGTCGATGGTGATGGGGCTGGCACCGGTTGTCGGCGTGCCCCTGCCGCTGGTTTCCTATGGGGGTTCGGCCATGCTGGTGCTGCTCGCCGCCTTTGGCCTGGTGCAAAGCGCAAACGTCCACCGCCCGCGCTAGAACGGGCGGCCCAACCAACAACAGGAATTCCGGAATATGAGCATATTTCACCTTGCCTATCATGTTGACGATCTGGAGGCAGCCCGCGCCTTTTATGGCGGCGCTCTGGGCTGCGACGAAGGGCGCAGCACCGATACCTGGGTCGATTTCAATTTCTTCGGCCATCAGATTTCGCTGCATCTCGGGCCAGTCTTTGCCACCGCCAATACGGGCAAGGTGGGTGAGCACATGGTGCCGATGCCGCATCTGGGTGTGATCCTGCCACAAGAAGAATGGCGCGCTCTTGCCGACCGGCTGGAGGCCGAGGGGATCGACTTCACCATCCCCCCCACCACCCGTTTTGCCGGAGAACCGGGTGAGCAAAGCACGATGTTTTTTCACGATCCCGCAGGCAACCCGATCGAGATCAAAGGCTTCCGGGACATGGCAGGAGTATTTGCCACATGATCAACGTTCAGTTCGCCGCCCTGCCCGCCCGCTGGGACACCTACCGCGAGCCGCTGAAACGCGCCTTTGCCGAGGCCGGGCTGACGGTCGATATGCGGCAGGATCATCCCGCCGATCAGGTGGATTACGTGGTCTATGCGCCGAATTCCGACCTGCAGGATTTCACCCCCTATACCCGCTGCAAGGCGGTGCTGAACCTCTGGGCCGGGGTGGAAAAGATCGTCGGCAACCAGACCCTGACCATGCCGCTGTGCCGGATGGTGGATCCGGGGCTGACAGCCGGCATGGTGGAATGGGTCAGCGGCCACGTGCTGCGCTATCATCTGGACATTGACCGCTCCATCGCCATGCAGGACCGGTGGGAGCCGGTGGTGCCACCGCTGGCCTTTGAACGCCCGGTCACGGTGCTGGGCCTTGGCGCGCTGGGGAGCGCCTGCGCACAGAGCCTGGCCCGTATCGGCTTTCCGGTCACCGGCTGGTCGCGCTCGGCCAAGGAGATTGAAGGGATCACCTGCCTGCATGGCGAAGACGGGCTCAAACAGGCGTTGTCGACGGCAGAGATCGTCGTTCTGCTGCTGCCGGATACGCCTGCGACAAACAACATCCTGAATGCCGAAACGCTGGCAATGCTGCCAAAGGGCGCGCGGATCATCAATCCGGGCCGGGGGCCACTGATCGACGATGCAGCCCTGCTGGAAGCGCTGGATAGCGGTCAGGTGGGCCATGCCACGCTGGATGTGTTCCGGGTGGAACCCCTGCCTGCGGATGATCCTTATTGGGCGCATCCCAATGTCACCGTCACGCCCCATATCGCCGCGGAAACCCGGGCCAGCACGGCATCCCAGGTGATCGCGGAAAACATCCGCCGCGGCGAAGCGGCTGAGCCGTTCCTGCATCTGGTAGACCGGTCTCTGGGTTACTGACGGGACCATTTTCTAACCCCGAAACGAATGGCGCCGGGAAGAACAATCTTCCCGGCGCCATTTTTTTATTCAGCAGCTTATTCTGCGGCCAGCCCCCGCCCCTTCAGCAGCGCATCCACCCCGGGCAGACGCCCGCGGAAGGCGGTATACAGCTCTGCCGGATCCTTGGAACCGCCAGTGGACAGGATATTCTCCTCCAGCGCCTTGGCGCGTTCGGGATCAAAGGCCCCGCCAGCCTCTTCAAAGGCGGCAAAGGCATCGGCATCCATCACCTCGGACCACATGTAGCTGTAGTAACCGGAGCTATAGCCATCGCCGGAGAAGACATGCGCGAAATGCGGCGTCGCGTGGCGCATGGTGATGGCGTGGGGCATGCCGATTTCGGCCAGAACCTCGGCCTGGCGCGCCATCGGATCTGCCGGGGCGGCACCATCGTGGAAGGCCAGATCGACAAGCGCCGAGGCAACGTATTCCACTGTCTGAAAGCCCATGTCATAGGTCGCTGCGCCCAGAACCTTGTCCAGCATTTCCTTGGGCATCGGCTCGCCAGTCTCGGCATGGGTAGCAAACTCGCTCAGCACCTCGGGCACTTCCAGCCAGTGTTCATAGAGCTGCGAAGGAAGCTCCACGAAATCGCGCGCCACCGAGGTGCCCGAGATGCTTTCATAGGTGACATCCGACAGCATTTGATGCAGCGCGTGGCCGAATTCGTGGAACAGTGTGCGCGCATCATCATAGGACAACAGCGCCGGATCGCCCTTGGCAAAGTTGCAGACGTTGATCACGACAGGCGCCTGTTTTTCCGGAAACTTCGCCTGACCGCGCATGGCCGAACACCAGGCACCCGAGCGTTTCGATCCACGGGCAAAATAGTCGCCGATGAAGACCGCCATATGCTCACCGTTGCGCGTGACCTCCCAGGCGCGGCAATCGGGGTGGTAAAGCGGGATATCAAGCGGCGCGAACTCCAGCCCGAACAGGCGGCTCGCACAGGAGAAAGCCGCCTCGATCATCTTGTCGAGCTGCAGATAGGGCTTCAGCTCGGCCTCATCGAGGTCATGTTCGATCTTGCGGCGCTTCTCCGAATAATAGCGCCAGTCCCAAGGCTCCAGATCACCGTTGATACCATCGGCATGCATCATATCGGTCAGGATGACCGCATCCGCATCCGCCCGCGCCTTGGCCGGGCCCCAGACATCCATCAGCAGGCCCCGCACGGCTTCGGGCGTCTTGGCCATTTCAGTTTCCAGCTTGTAAGCCGCGAAATTCTCATATCCCAAGAGCTTGGCTCGTTCCTCGCGCAGGGCAAGGATCTCTGCCGCAATCTCCCGGTTGTCCGTCTTGCCGCCATTGGCTCCGCGCGCCGCCCAGGCCTGGAACGCCTTTTCCCGCAGATCCCGGCGCGGAGAGAATTGCAGGAACGGCGTGATGATGGAGCGCGAGGTCGTTACGACAGGCCCGTCCACGCCCTTTTCCTTGCCCGCAGCCCGGGCAGCCGCGATGGCGAAGTCCGGCAGGCCTTCCAGATCCTCTTCAGAGAGCTCCATGAACCAGTTGCTCTCATCCGCCAGCAGGTTCTGAGTGAATTCGGTGCCAAGGGTGGCAAGCCGTCCCTTGATCTCCTGCATCCGGGCATCCTCCGCCCCTTCCAGTGCTGCACCACCGCGCACGAAACTGCGGTGGGTCAGCATCAACACGCGCTGCTGTTCCTCGGTCAGGTCCAGCTCATCGCGCTGATCCCAGACCGCCTTGATCCGCGAATAAAGCGCCTTGTTCGCGGTAATGGCCGAAGAATGCGCCGCCAGTTTTGGGGAGAATGCACGCTGCAGTTCCTGCCGCTTGGGATTACTGTCGGCGCCTGCCACCGTGTAGAACACCGACAGGATCTGCTCCAGCGCCTGGCAAGGTGTTTCCAGCGCCCCGATCACATTGTCAAAGGTCGGCGCATCGGGATTTGACGCAATAGCGTCGATCTGGGCGTTATGGGCCGCAAGGGCCTGATCCAGCGCGGGGGCGAAATCTTCGTCGGAAATCTGGTCGAAGGGCGCGATTTCAAACGGGGTATCCCAGTGGGACAACAGGGGGTTGGTCATAGGCAAGGCCTCCTTTGCCCAGAAGCTATGCCCGCGCCCCGGCAGCGTCCAGAGACGCACGCGGATTTTCCGCAAATACTAGCCGCCCGGCCTCAGATCCTCGACCAGATCGGCGGCAATGATGCGGATCGGAACGCCTGCAATATTCGCGGCTCGGGCAATGCGCCACTCGAACCGGCCCATGACCCCATCGGTGTCGATCAGCACCACGACGGCCTCCTTGCCGGTGATTTCGGCCGCGAACAACGCCTGTTGCAGACTGTCAAGGCTGCTGCGCTTGTCGAGGCCAAACTCCACCACCCGATTGCTGTTCTCGCAATCGACCCGGATCGAGGCCCGGCCTTCGGGATAGTCGAATTGATGCACCTGTTCCGGCTCACCGCCCATCAGGGCACCGCACATCAGGGAAATATATAGCGCTTCGGACACGTTGGGACTTCGCTCTATGCGTGGCGTTTAACGCTTATTCGTTGCCAGAGGCAGCTTTGCCACCGCTGGCGTCAGACCTGTTCCCATCGCCCCCGGCGCCGCAGATCGGGCAGTCGACCCGCTGTTTCAGCCCGATGCGGCGGGTTTCGCTGTAAAGGGCATCGTAGATCAGCATGGCGCCGCGCAGCACTTCGCCAGCTCCGGTGATCTGCTTGATCGTCTCCACCGCCATCATCGCGCCGACGACCCCGGGCAAGGGACCGATGACGCCGGCTTCGGAACAGCTCGGTGCCAGCCCCGCTGCCGGGGCCTCCGGGAAGATACACTGGTAGCAGGGGCCGCCTGCCTTGGGATGAAAGACGGACAGCTGCCCCTCCCATTGCGACAGGGCGCCGGAAATCAGCGGCTTGCCCAGCGCCACGGCGGTGCGATTCGACAGATAGCGGCTTTCGAAATTATCGGTGCCATCCAGAATGATGTCATATTCCGCAAACAGGTCGGCGGCGATCTCATCCGTCAGACGGCGGTGATAGGGGCGCACGGTGACAAACGGGTTCTGCGCCTCCATCGCCTTTTGCGCCGAGAATACCTTGGGCAGACCGATATCCCGATCGCGGTGAATAACCTGCC
The DNA here is from genome assembly GCF_041300735.1 of Phaeobacter sp. SYSU ZJ3003. Classification (NCBI taxonomy): domain Bacteria; kingdom Pseudomonadati; phylum Pseudomonadota; class Alphaproteobacteria; order Rhodobacterales; family Roseobacteraceae; genus Phaeobacter; species Phaeobacter sp. SYSU ZJ3003. Next base: position 53,924 of record NZ_PXNU01000012.1, read on the forward strand.
GCTGCAGGTTGGCGTTTTCGACCACATCGTCGTCGATCACACCGATGGTGCCAACGCCCGCCGCCGCCAGATATTGCAGCGCCGGGGCGCCAAGTCCCCCGGCCCCGATCACCAGCACCTTGGCGTTCTTCAGTTTCTTTTGCCCTGGACCGCCCAGCTCCCGCAGCACGATATGCCGCGCATAGCGGTTCAGCTCTGTCTCGGAAAACCGGCCCGGTTTGGTCGCCGTTTTCGCCTCGGCCGTGGGTGCTTGCCCGCCATCTTCGGCTTCTTCATCAGCCTCCGCCCGGGCGCGCAGGCGGGAGACGCCCCAGCTGTAGACACCGATCAGCAGCCCGATCCCGCCAAGGATCAGCCAGGAGGAGGCAGAGCCACCGGTGGCGGCCCGCAGGCCATGACCATCGGGCAGGGTCAGTTGCAGGATCACGACGGCCGCAAACAGCAGCGCCAACAGGCTTCCCCGCATCGCCCGTGGCAGGCCCATCAGGCGCCCGCCCCACCAGATCAGCCCTGCAAGACCCAGAACCAGAATCATCAGCCTCTCCCCGTGGAGCCAAAGCCACCGCTGCCGCGCTCTGTCTCGCTCAGCTCCGTCACCTCGACGAAGGCCGCCTGCAACACCGGCGCGACCACCATCTGCGCAATCCGCTCTCCGTGGCGGATCTCGAACGGTTCCTGCCCCGCGTTCAGCACGATGACGCCCAGCGGACCGCGATAATCGCTGTCGATGGTACCCGGCGTGTTCGGCAGGGTGATCCCGTGTTTCAGCGCCAGGCCGGAGCGGGGCCGGATCTGGATCTCGTATCCCGCCGGGATTTCCACCCGCAGCCCGGTTGGCACCAGTGCTCGCTCTCCCGGCGCCAGCAGGATGCTGCCGCGCCCTGTCAGGTCGGCCCGCAGATCCGCGCCTGCGGCGCCCGGCGTCTCATACGAGGGCAGCGGCAGATCGTGATCCGCCTCTGCATCACGGCGTATACGGATTGTCACCATATCGGAACCTGCGGTTTGATGTGCTGTGTCAGTGGCTGGATGGAACGGGCTTAGCTATCGAGGGCAGCAGCGATGCGGTTGGCCAGTTTCCTCGCAACCTCCTGCTTCGCCATGCGCGGCCATTCCTCGGCGCCGGTGTCCGTGATCAGGATCACCGCGTTTTCGCTGCCACCCATGATACCGGTGGCGGGTGAGACGTCATTGGCGACGATCCAGTCGCACCCCTTGCGCAGCCGTTTGGCGGTGGCGTTGTCCACCACGTCGTTGGTTTCGGCGGCGAATCCCACCACCAGTCCCGGTCGGTGTTCAGTCATATGCGAAACCGTCTTCAAGATGTCGGGGTTTTCGGCGAATTCCAGCGTCGGCAGGCCATCCTTGGATTTCTTCAGCTTCCGGTCCGAGGCGCTGGCAACCCGCCAATCCGCCACGGCAGCAGCGAATACGGCCGCATCGGCGGGCAAGGCTGCCTCTACCGCCGCCTGCATTTCCAGCGCGCTTTCGACGGGAACGACCTCTACCCCCTCGGGGGGGCGGACCGTTGCCGGGCCCGTGACGAACACCACCTCCGCTCCCAGATCACGCAGAGCACGGGCCACCGCTGTGCCCTGCGCCCCGGAGGAGCGATTGGCGATATAGCGCACCGGATCAATGGGCTCATGTGTTGGGCCGGAGGTCACGACGATGCGTTTGCCACTGAGAGGTCCGTCCCGGAACTCGGCGGCAGCGGCAGCGACGATTTCATCCGGCTCGGCCATCCGACCCGGACCGAATTCGCCGCAAGCCATGCCGCCCGCGTTTGGGCCGACAAAGCGGATGCCGTCCGCTTTCAGCGTGGCGATATTGCGTTGCGTGGCGGCGTGTTCCCACATGCGCACATTCATGGCGGGCGCCACCAGAACCGGCGTGTCGGTGGCCAGGAGCAGGGTCGAGGCCAGATCATTGGCCAGCCCCTGCGCCATCTTCGCCATCAGATCCGCGGTGGCAGGTGCCACAACAACCAGATCCGCACTGCGCGACAGTTGGATATGGCCCATTTCCGCCTCGGCTGTGAGGTCAAACAGATCCCGGTGCACCGGCGCCCCAGCGAGGGCCGAGACCGACAGCGGGGTCACGAATTTTTCCCCGGCCTTGGTCAGGACCGGCGCCACGCTGGCGCCCTGATCCTGCAGGCGGCGGATCAGTTCCAGCGCCTTATAGGCCGCGATGCCGCCACCGATGATCAGTAGAATATGTTTGCCTGCCAGCATATTATCCGCCCCTGCGCCACCTTGGAGTTCTGCGTCAGCGCCGACTTTACTTGGCCCAGGCCAAAGTGTGAAACGGTTTTCCCCTCAACCCTTGCCGAAGGCAAGACAGGGGTCCGGGCGCTCTGCCGCCGCGCTATCCAGCAGCAGATCGAAATCCCCGGATATCGCGCCGCCCTCGCTCTGGCCAAGGCTCTTGATCCGCACCTCGGGCCGCGCCTTTGACAGGTAGACCGCAAGACCCCGATCCAGCCGTGCATGACCATTGCCGGTGATCACCGCCACCGGCCCGCCAGTCTCTTCCAGCGCCTGATCCACCGCTGCAGCAAGTGCCGCATCACGCAGCCGCTGGAAATCGACCAGCACCGGCAGCATCTCCGCAGGCATCGCATTGCAGTGATTGGCCATCTGATCCGCCTCGCGTTCCGTCTGCTCCGCCTCTGGCAGGGGCTGATCCAGCCCGAAATCTGCGGCCCGTACGCCGAAATAGGCCGCGATCCCCTGATCCAGCGCCTGACGCGCGACCGAGCGCGGCACCAGCGCGCCGTACTGCCGCGCGGGCGCGGCGGCTTCAAAGACCGGCGCGTAGAGCGCAAACTCCGGCCAGCCCGAGGCCTCCCAATCGAGCGCGTCGGCAGTCGCTTCCGCGTCGCTCATCATTGGCTCGCTCAGCCTCTCTGCCTGCGCCTCCGTTATCATTTCCCAAACCACGGCGCGCGGCGCCAGATGCCGCAGGATTTCGGCCTGCTTCTGGTGGTGGGCCGCGTTGTCATGAACCTCACCCAGAATGGCCACATCGGCTTCCTGCAGGACTTCGGCCGCAGCCTTGGCCGAGGGAAGCACTGCAGACTCGGCCACGGCGGCGGAGTTTGCCCCATACATAAAGAAAGCGGCTGCCGCACAGACGGCACCCGCTTTTCTGATAAAAAGAATCGACTTTGTCATGAGAGGAAGTTGTGCACCTCCCGGGAGCACCCTTCAAGCGTTTTCCGCATCTTCTGAAACGCCGCGGCCTCCAGCTGGCGCACCCGTTCCTTGGACAGGTTCAGCTCGTTACCAAGGCTTTCCAGCGTGCGCGCCTCTTCCCGCAGTTTGCGTTCGGTGATGATGAACCGCTCCCGCTCGTTCAGCGCCTGCAGCGCCTCGACCAGCCAGGCCCGAAGCTGGCGCCGGTCGTGCCGCTCTTCCACCAGTTCAGCAGCCTGCGCGCTGTCATCCTCCAGCGCTTCGATCCATTCGCGGCCCTCGTCCTCGGAAGATTGCACGGCGTTGAGCGAGAAGTCAGAGCCGGACAACCGCCCGTCCATCATCTCCACATCGCGCAATGGCACGCCGATTTCCGTGGCTATCTGCTGGTTCAGCTGATGCTTGTCGAGTTTGACGCCTGCCGCGCGCGCCTCGCGCTCCAGCTGGGCCTGCACCCTGCGCATATTGAAGAACAGGGATTTTTGCGAGGAGGTGGAGCCGGTGCGCACCATCGACCAATTGCGCATCACGTAGTCCTGGATCGACGCCTTGATCCACCAGACCGCGTAGGTGGAAAACCGCACCCCCCGGTCGGGGTCGAATTTGTCTGCCGCCTTCATCAGCCCGACACCGGCCTCTTGGATGAGATCATTCATCGGCGCGCCGTAGCGTTTGAATTTCGCGGCCATCGAGATCGCCAGCCGCATATAGGCGTGGATCAGCCGGTGCAGTGCTTCTTCGTCACGGTCGTCGCGCCAGGCATAAGCCAGGCGCAGCTCCGTTTCAGCGTCCAGAAGCTCGGCCTTCATGGCCTGCTTTGGCAGCGGGTTTTCACTGGTCGTGTCAAGTGCCATGATACTCCCCTCCAAACTGATTAATAATGTTACGCAGTGGCGCCGGGATCGGATCACTTTGGCTGTATTTTTTCTCCGATCAGGCCCAGTTTTCAGCGCCTTACCCCGGTGCATCAGGCCGTTTAAGGCCATCGGGGGCGCCGCTTTGCTCCCCATCTTGGAACCTGTCCGCCCTTGGTCGTGTCCCTGCTGCAGATCCCGGTCCGCATCTGCGGGGCGTCATCGGACATGGCAGGTTCAGGCTTGTTTCAGGCCAGATCAGCAGATACCCAAACTTCTGCAACCATCACCGAACTCAGGGTAGAAGACGTGTCCGCAGCTGTCACATTCATTCTTGGCGGGGCCGCATCGGGAAAGTCAGCCTTTGCTGAAAGTCTATGCTTTTCCTCAGGCAAGCCAAAAGCTTACTGGGCGACTTCACAGATATTTGATGTTGAAATGCGCGAAAAAGTTGCAAAACACCTGGCCCAGCGCGGCGCGGACTGGACCACACATGAAGAACCATTCGATGCCGCAAAGGCCCTTGGCGCCCTTGGGGAAGGACAGATCTGCCTGATCGATTGCGCCACCATGTGGCTGACCAATCACCTGCTGGCGGACCATGATCTGGAGGCCGAAACCGAGACCCTGTTGCAGGCCATTGATGCCTGCCGCGCAGAAATCGTGATCGTGTCGAACGAAACCGGACTTGGCATCGTGCCCGAGAACGCCCTGGCCCGGAGGTTCCGCGAGGCGCAGGGGCGGCTCAACATCGCAATCGCCGCCCGCGCGCAGACGGTGGTGCAGGTCACCGCAGGCCTGCCGCTGGTGCTGAAAGGAAGCCTTTCATGACCCGCCTATTCCTTGTCCGCCACGGCCCGACCCACGCCAAATCCATGGTCGGCTGGTCTGATCTTCCGGCGGACCTGTCCGACAGCGCCGCAATTCGCCGCCTGTCAGCTGCCCTGCCCGAAGATGCCTTGGTGGTGTCGTCGGATCTGTCCCGCGCAGCAGATACCGCAAGCGCCATCCAAGGCGACCGTGCGCGCCTGGCCCACCTGCCCGACCTCAGAGAAATCCATTTCGGTGAATGGGAGCTGCGCACCTGGAAAGACATCGACGCCGAAGATCCCGAACGCATCCGCGCCTATTGGGAAACCCCCGGCGATGTGCGGCCCCCCGGCGGAGAAAGCTGGAATGAAGTCTGCGCCCGCGTGGACCGGGCCATCGACGATCTGATCGAAGCCCACCGAGGCCGCAATCTGATCGTGGTCGGCCATTTCGGCCAGATCCTGACCCAGGTCCAGCGCGCCGAACGGCTGACGGCGGAAGAGGCGTTTTCGCACCGGATCGACAACCTGTCGGTCACCGAAATCCACCACCTTCCTGGGGAAGGGACCGATGATTGGCGCACCGGAAAGATCAATCACCTTCCGTGATGGCACCGCGCACAAATCAGCGATTTGGCAACCCGTGAAGCTGCGCTAGCCTGCTTTCCATGACATATGATCTTTTTATCGGTGACCGCATGTATTCCAGCTGGTCCCTGCGCGGCTGGCTCATGCTTGAAAAATTCTCGCTCCCCCATGTGGTGCATATGGTGGGGCTTTATTCCGGAACCATGGCGGCGGATCTGGCAGATCTGGCGCCTGCCCGGCTGGTACCCACACTTCGCACGCCCGAAGGCACGGTGATCGGCGAAAGCCTGGCTATGGCCGAAACCCTTGCGGAACGGCACCCGGAGGCAGGCCTGTGGCCCAGCGATCCGGCGGCGCGGGCGACTGCGCGCTGGCTGGTGGCTGAAATGGCCTGCGGTTTTTCTGCCCTGCGCGGTGATTGCCCCATGCAACTGAGCCATATCTGGCAGGGATTTACCCCCTCCGAAGGGGTGCAACAGGATCTTGCCCGGATCGAGACCCTGTTTGCGCATGCCCGCAAGGTTTCTGGCGCTGCGGAGGGCTGGCTTTTTGGCGACTACTGCCTTGCCGATGTGTTCTACACACCGGTTGCAGCCCGCATCATCGGATATGACCTGCCGGTGTCACCTGAAACCCGCGCCTATTGCCGCGCGCTCCTGTCCGATCCGGCGGTGCTGCGCTGGCAGAAACAGGCGCGTGAGGTGACTTACGACCCCGAGCCTTATGCGATGGATCTGGAGCGCCGCCCCTGGAGCCTTGACTGACGTGCCGCGTCGTCGGCCCGCAAAGCCAACGACAAAAATACACGCATAACGTGCTTTAAGGGCGACTCTGGTCCACCGTTCGCTATGATTTTCTCTGGTATCTTCAGAGGGATAGCCCAGCATGATTTCACGGGCCTACACGGTGGCCTTTCAAGGGGTGGAGGCCCGCCCGGTCGAGGTGCAATGCGCCGTGGCGCCGGGCCTTCCGGCCTTTTCAATCGTCGGCCTGCCGGACAAGGCGGTGAGCGAAGCGCGCGAGAGGGTGCGCTCGGCCTTTGCCGCCATGTCGATTGCGCTGCCGTCAAAACGGATCACGGTGAACCTGTCACCCGCGGATCTGCCCAAGGAAGGCAGCCATTTCGACCTGCCCATCGCGCTGGCGCTTCTCGCTGCGATCGAGGTAATCCCAAGCGAGGCCGCAAGCGAGACCATCGCGCTGGGAGAATTGTCGCTCGACGGGACGTTGATCCCGGTGGTGGGCGCCCTGCCCGCTGCGATGACCGCGGCCAGCGAGGACCGGTTGCTGATCTGCCCCAAGGCATCGGGGGCAGAGGCCGCCTGGGTCGATGCGGCTCGGGTAATCGGCGCCGCCAGCCTGATCGACGTGGTGCGCCATTTCACCGGCAAGATGCCTCTGGCGCAGGCCATCGCGGGGGAAGTCCATGACGACATCGGCACACGCGATCTGCGCGACGTGAAGGGGCAGGAACGGGCCAAACGCGCATTGGAGATCGCTGCCGCCGGACGGCATCACATCCTGATGGTCGGCCCGCCCGGTTCCGGCAAATCCATGCTGGCGGCGCGGCTGCCGACGATCCTGCCGCCCCTGACGGCGGCTGAGGCGCTGGAGACCTCGATGATCCAGTCCCTGTGCGGCTTGATCGAGGATGGTGGCATCAACCGCAGCCGCCCCTTTCGCGAACCGCATCACACCGCATCCATGGCCGCCATCGTCGGCGGCGGGCGGCGGGCACAGCCAGGCGAGATCAGCCTCGCGCACAATGGCGTGTTGTTTCTGGACGAGCTGCCCGAATTTGCCCGCCCGGTGCTGGAAACCCTGCGCCAGCCCCTTGAAACCGGCGAGGTCATGGTCGCCCGCGCCAATGCCCATGTGAAATACCCCAGCCGCTTCATGCTGGTGGCTGCGGCCAACCCGTGCAAATGCGGCCATCTGGCGGATCCGGCCCGCGCGTGCTCCCGTGCGCCGCTCTGCGCCGAGGATTACATGGGGCGCATTTCCGGCCCGCTGATGGATCGCTTCGATCTGCGCATCGACGTGCCGCCAGTGTCTTATGACGATCTTACCCTACCCGCTGCCGCCGAAGGGTCTGCCGAAATCCTACAAAGGGTTGAGACCGCGCGGGAGCGGCAGGAACGACGGTTTTCAGACCATCCCGGTGCGCAGCAGAACGCCGATGCCGAAGGGGCGCTGCTGGAAGATATTGCCGTATTGGATGCGGAAAGCCGCGAGATGATGCAGCGCGCCGCCGATCGTTTCGCCCTGACCGCGCGCGGCTATCATCGGGTGCTGCGGGTGGCGCGCACGATTGCCGATCTGGAAGGGGAGCCGGAAATCCTGCGTCCCCATGTGGCTGAGGCGCTGGGGTTCCGGCTGGCAGGCTGAAGTGCCGCCAGCCGGAAGTGTCTTACAGTTTGGATTCGATCGCCTGCCAGACCTTTTCGGCGATATTCACGTCATCAAATCGTTCCAGTTCCTGTATGCCGGTGGGCGAGGTCACGTTTATCTCTGTCAGGTAATCACCGATCACGTCGATGCCGACAAAGATCTGTCCCTTTTCCTTCAGAAGCGGGCCAATGGCGGCGCAGATCTCACGGTCACGCTCGGTCAGGCCGATCTTTTCCGGGCGTCCGCCCACATGCATGTTAGACCGGGTTTCACCGGCGGCGGGCACGCGGTTGATGGCGCCGACGGGTTCGCCGTCCACCAGAATGACGCGTTTGTCGCCATTGCTGACATCGGGCAGGAATTTCTGCACGATCAGCGGCTCGCGGCTGAATCCGGTGAACAGCTCGTGCAGCGAGGTCAGGTTGCGATCATTGGCGTCCAGACGGAACACCCCGGCGCCGCCATTGCCGTAAAGCGGCTTCAGGATGATGTCGCCATGCTTGGCCTTGAACGCCTTGATCGTGTCCAGATCGCGGGCAATCGCAGTGGGCGGCGTCAGATCAGGGAAATCCAGCACCAGCAGTTTTTCCGGGTAGTTGCGCACCCAGAAGGGATCATTCACCACCAGCGTCTGCCCCTTGAGCCGGTCCAGCAGATGCGTCGAGGTGATGTAATGCATGTCGAACGGCGGGTCCTGCCGCAGCCAGACCACGTCGAAATCCGCAAGATCCACTTCGCGCTCTTCGCCCAGCACCGCCGGGGTTCCGGCGACGCGTTGCACGGTCATGTCATGACCGCGGGCGGTGATGCGCCCTTCCTGATAGGCAAGGTGATCGGGGCTGTAGTAAAACAGTTCGTGCCCGCGCGCCTGCGCCTCTTCAGCAAGGCGGAAGCTGCTGTCGGCATCGACGTCGACGCCCATGACCGGGTCCATCTGGAAGGCGATTTTCATGAAGTGCATCCCTCTTGTTTCGGCAAATAGATGGCCCAGCGGGCACAAAGGTTCAATAGAGCAGAGCCCGCCTAACCCTGACCAAAGGCATTTTCGAGGATCTCGACCTGCCCTTCGCCGTTCACAAACACGGCATCAAGCCGCGCCTCGGTCAATTGCCCCCCTGGTTCTCCCTCAAGGAAATGCGCCGCACTGGCCTGGATCCGCTGCATCTGTGCGGGCGTGATACGGGCCGCGGCGGATGCGAATGTGGCGCTGTGCTTGACCTCGGCAAAGACCAGCATGTCTCCCTTGCGCAGGATCAGATCGATTTCGCCGCCGGGGCCGCGCCAGCGCCGGGCTTCCACGTGGTAGCCCCGTGCCTCATAGGCGCGCGCGGCTGCGTCTTCGGCAGCCTTTCCAGCCAGATGGGCGCGCTGACCTTGGTCGTGTCGCCCCGCCATCCGCTCAGCCTGCGTCCTTGGCCAGTTGCAAGGCCAGTTGGTAGACCTTGCGGCGCGGCAATTCGTGGGTTTCCGCAACGATGGATGCGGCGTCCTTCACCGAATTGTCCTTCAGTGCAGCACGCAGGTCCTCTTCGAGGCTGGCTTCGCTCACCTCTTCGCCATGGGCGCGGTCCACCAGCATGACAATCTCGCCCTTCACCGGCTTTTCCTCCAGCCCGGCCGCCAGTTCACTCAGGCTGCCGCGCCGGATTTCTTCGAACTTCTTGGTCAGCTCCCGGCAGAGGGCAGCAGGCCGGTCTCCAAGCACCGACGCCATATCCGCCACCGAGGCCGAGATGCGTTTTGGTGATTCGTAGAAAATCAGCGTTCCGGGCACGTTTCGCAGCTCTTCCAGCCGCTTGCGTCGGGCACCGCTGGCATTCGGCAGAAACCCGGCAAAAAAGAACGCATCGGTCGGCAAGCCCGCCAGTGTCAGCGCTGCCAGCGCCGCCGAGGCACCCGGCGCTACGGTAACCTTATGCCCGGCTTCAGCTGCCGCGCGGCTCAGATCATAGCCCGGATCGGCGATCAGCGGCATGCCGGCCTCAGACGCATAGGCAACCGACTGCCCCGCCTCCATCGCCTGCATCAGCCTTGCCCGGGCGCCTGCGCCGCTGTGATCATGGTAGGCGATGATCTGGCGTCCGTTCAGCGGCACACCGTGAATTTCCATCAGCTTGCGCAGCGACCGGGTGTCCTCGGCGGCGATCACATCAGCCGACGCCAGCACATCCAGCGCCCTGAGGGTGATATCGCGCGCGGTGCCGATGGGCGTGGCCACAAAGTGCAGCCCCGGCAACAATTTGACGATCTGATGATTCACGCTGGACCCGCCTTTTTGGTCGTTTATGATCCCCTTAAACCAATACGGCCACCAACACGGCGCCTAGCGCCGGAAAAGGGGAGTTTCAGGTCCATCATGTTCGCCGTTTTCAAACAGGCCCGCAAGGCGGCATTCGCCGCGATTACCGCAATTTCCGCCTTTGCTCTGAGCGCCTGCAACCCGACCAGCATCGGAAGCGGCCCGAGCATCAACACCTCGAAACCAGTTCCCGTGGCGCTATTGGTGCCGCGCGGATCGGCCAAATCCGGCGACAGCGTTCTGGCGCAAAGCCTTGAAAACGCAGCGCGTCTGGCGATCGGCGATCTGAAGGGTGTGCAGGTGGACCTCAAGGTCTATGACACAGCAGGCGATCCGGCGACAGCAGCCAATGCGGCCACCCAGGCCATAAACGACGGCGCGCGAATTATCCTTGGTCCGGTCTATGCCGAGGCCGCAAATGCTGCAGGCGTCGCCGCGGCCAAGCGCAACGTCAACGTGCTGGCCTTTTCCAACAACACCGCAATCGCCGGCGGCAATGTCTTTATCCTGGGGGCGACCTTTGCCAATACCGCCCAGCGCCTGACCGAATACGCTGTACGCCAGGGACGCGGCAATATCGTGATCGTCAGCGGCAATGACGCCGCGGGCCGTGCAGGAAGCGCTGCCATTCAGGCCGCAGCCGGGCGCACTGGTGCAACCATTGCCGGGTCGGTCGGATATGAGCTGTCCCAGAAAGGCGTGATCGACGCCGTCGGCCCGATCCGCGACACCGCGCGTGCCAACAATGCCAACGCCGTCTTCATGACCGCGACCACCGCAGGCGCCCTGCCGCTGCTGACCCAGCTTCTGCCCGAAGCGGGCCTGGATAAGGAAAGCACCCAGTACATCGGTCTGACTCGCTGGGACATCCCCTCGCCAACCCTGTCCCTGCCCGGTGTGCAGGGCGGCTGGTTTGCCCTGCCCGACCCGAGCAAATCGCAGCAGTTCATTACCCGCTACAGCTCTGCCTACGGGGGCGCTCCGCATTCCATCGGCGGGCTTGCCTATGACGGTATCGCCGCGATCGGGGCTCTGGTCAGTGCCGGGAAATCCGACGCCCTAACCGGCGCCGCCCTGACCCAGGGCGCAGGCTTCCAGGGCACCGGCGGTATCTTCCGCCTGCGCGCCGATGGAACCAATGAACGCGGCCTTGCGGTCGCAACAATCCAAGAACAGAAGGTGGTCGTCATTGACCCAGCTCCCAGCAGCTTCTCCGGCACAGGTTTCTGATCCGGCCCATCAAGGCACCCCGCCCCTCGCCCCGGTCAAAGGCCCGCTGATCTGCGCCGCAGACAAGATTTTTGACGCTGCGGCGATACACGAGCAGATTGCTGCCGCAGCCAAGGACATGGAGGCGGCAGCGCTGCGCGCAGAAGTGGTCCGTCTGCTGCGTGAGGCCAACAAGGAAGGCCGCGCGGCGATTGCCGAAGCCTTTACCGCGGCGCCCTTTGCCGCCCGTGCGCTGACCCAGTCCTACAGCCACCTGACCGACGGGCTGGTCACCACCGCCTTTCGGGCCGCCACCCAGTTCCTGCATCCGCTGGCCAACCCGACCCAGGGCGAACGTATCGCCGTAATGGCCGTGGGCGGTTACGGCCGGGCCGAAATGGCGCCGTTTTCGGACGTAGACCTGCTGTTTCTGACCCCCTACAAGATCACCGCCTGGGCCGAGAGCGTCATTGAATCGATGCTTTATATGCTGTGGGACCTGCGGCTGAAGGTCGGCCACTCCAGCCGCACGATCAAGGATTGCATCCGCCTTGGCGCCGAGGATTACACCATCCGCACCGCCATGCTGGAACACCGTTTCCTGTCCGGTGACGCCGACCTTGCCCAAGAGCTGGACAACCGGCTGCGCAGCGATCTCTTTTCCAAGGATGCCCGCGAATTCGTCGAGGCCAAGCTGGCCGAACGGGACGAACGCCACCTGAAACAGGGTGAGCGTTACATGGTCGAACCCAATGTAAAGGAAGGCAAAGGTGGCCTTCGCGACCTGCAATCGCTGTTCTGGATCTCCAAGTATCTTTATCAGGTGCAGGACGTCGCCGAACTGGTGCCGCTGGGCCTGTTCAGCCGGGAAGAGTTCGAATTCTTCGCCGAGGCAGAGAATTTTCTCTGGGCGGTGCGCTCGCACATGCATCTGGCAACCGGGCGCGCGACCGAACAGCTGACATTCGACTTGCAGGTCGAGGTCGCCGAGCGCATGGGCTATCAGGACCGCGCCGGGCGGCGCGGCGTCGAAGTCTTCATGCAGGACTATTTCCGCAAGGCCACCCAGGTCGGGGATATCACCCGCATTTTCCTGACCAAGCTTGAGGCAAGCCAGCAAAAGGGCGAACCGCTGCTGGAACGGATTTTCCGCCGCCGCCCAAAAATCAAACCCGGCTACAAGGTGGTGCACAACCGGCTGGATATCGTCGATCCCGAAGAGTTTCTGGCGGACAAGCTGAACCTGCTCAGGATCTTCGAAGAAGGTCTGCGCACAGGCATGCTGATCCACCCTGATGCGATGCGTCTGGTCACGGCCAATCTGGACCTGATCGATGATGAAATGCGCGCCAACAAGGAAGCCTGCCGCATCTTTCTGGATCTGCTGCTGAAACACGGCAATCCCGAACGCGCGCTGCGCCGCATGAACGAGCTTGGCGTTCTCTCTGCCTTCCTGCCGGAATTCGAACCGATCGTGGCGATGATGCAGTTCAACATGTATCATTCCTACACGGTGGACGAGCATACCATTCAGGTGATCTCGAACTTTGCATCCATTGAACGTGGCGAGCTGGAAGACGAACTGCCGGTTTCCTCCGAAGTGCTGCGCAAAGGGGTCAACCGCAAGGTTCTGATGGTGGCCATGCTGCTGCACGACATCGGCAAGGGGCGCGAACAGGACCATTCGATCCTTGGCGCCCAGATCGCCCGCAAGGTGGCGCCGCGGCTGGGGCTCAACAAATCCGACAGCGAGACCGTAGAATGGCTGGTGCGCTACCACCTTCTGATGTCGGACATGGCGCAGAAACGCGATATTGCTGATCCGCGCACCGTGCGCGGATTTGCCAAGGCGGTGCAATCGGTGAAACGGCTGGATCTGCTTCTGTTGCTGACCGTCTGCGATATCCGTGGCGTCGGACCGCACACCTGGAACAACTGGAAAGCCGCCCTGCTGCGCTCGCTTTACAACCAGACCCGCCGCGCGCTGGAAGACGGCATGGAGGCGCTGAACCGCGAGCACCGAGGCACAGCCGCCAAGAAGCGCCTGCGCGCGGCGCTGCCAGACTGGACCAAATCCGATCTCAAACGCGAAACCTCGCGCCATTATCCGCCTTATTGGCAAGGCCTGCATGTGACCGCGCATGTGGATTTTGCCGAGATGCTGCGCGAGCTGGAAGAGATCGGTGATCCGGGTGAAGTCATCATCCGCATGCATCCCGATGAAGACCGCGATGCCACCCGCGCCTGTTTTGCCATGGCCGACCACCCCGGCATCTTTGCCCGTATGGTGGGCGCCCTGGCACTGGTCGGGGCCAATGTCGTCGATGCACGCTCTTATACGACCAAGGACGGCTATGTGACCGATGCCTTCTGGATTCAGGACGCCGAAGGCCACCCCTATGAGGCCTCGCGCCTGCCCCGCCTGACCCAGATGATCCTGAAAACCCTGAAGGGCGAGGTCATCGCCCGCGAGGCGCTGGTGTCGCGCGACAAGATCAAGAAGCGTGAAAAGGCCTTCAACGTGCCGACCCACATCACCTTTGATAACGAAGGGTCAGAGATCTACACCATCATCGAGGTGGATACCCGTGACCGGGCTGGCCTGCTGTATGATCTGGCGCGCACCCTTGCAGATGCCAATGTCTATATCGCCAATGCAGTGATCGCGACCTACGGCGAACAGGTGGTCGATTCCTTCTATGTCAAAGACATGTTCGGCCTGAAATACCACTCGGAATCCAAGCAGAAGACCCTTGAGCGCAAGCTGCGCGAGGCCATTTCCGCCGGGGCCAAGCGAGCCGGTTCATGAAGCCGATCAAACTGCTGTCCGGCTTTGTCACGGTTGGTTTCTGGACTCTGGCCAGCCGCATCCTCGGCTTTGTGCGTGAAATCCTGATCGCCGCCTATATCGGCCCCGGTCCGGTGCTTGATGCCTTTGTCGCCGCCTTCCGCCTGCCCAACCTGTTCCGCCGCTTCTTTGCCGAAGGTGCCTTCAACGCAGCCTTTGTGCCCCAGTTCGCCGACCGGCTGGAGGCCGATGAAGACGCAGAAGGCTTCGCCCAACAGGCGTTCAACCTACTCGCCGCTGCGGTACTGGCCCTGACCGGCCTTGGCATGGTCTTCATGCCCGCCCTTGTCTGGGCAACGGCCGAAGGTTTTGTCGGGGATGCGCGTTTTGATCTGGCTGTAGGATATGGCCATATCGTCTTTCCCTACATCCTGTTCATGTCGCTGGCGGCGCTGTTTTCCGGTGTCTTGAACGCTACGGGGCGGTTTGCTGCTGCTGCGGCGGCGCCCGTGCTGCTGAACATCTTTGCCTGCAGCGCGATGATCACTGGGGCAGCGCTTGGCCATGAGGTCATCACCTGGCTGGTCTGGACCATCCCGGTTGCTGGCGTTGCGCAACTGGCGCTGGTCTGGCGCGCGACCGAGCGTGCGGGCATCCGCCTGCGCCCCGGCCTGCCGCGCGTCACCCCCGCCATGCGCCGCCTCGTGCGGGTGGCGGTTCCGGCCGCGCTGGCCATGGGCGTCACCCAGGTCAATCTGGTGGTGGGGCAGCTGGTCGCCTCGGATATTGAGAACGCGGTCAGCTGGCTGTTCATTGCCGACCGTCTGTATCAACTGCCGCTTGGCGTGGTCGGGATTGCTGTTGGCATCGTGCTGCTGCCGGATCTGACCCGGCGCCTGCGGGCAGGTGATGATACGGGCGCGCGCGAGGGGCTTTCGCGCGCCGGGGAGTTCTCATTGCTGCTGACGCTGCCCTCGGCCGCCGCTTTCATCGCGGTGCCGCTGCCGCTGGTTTCGGTGCTCTACAAACGCGGCGCAACAGGCCCCGAGGACGTGGCGGCCATTGCCCTGGCTGTGGCGATCTACGGCGCCGGGCTGCCTGCCTTCGTGCTGCAAAAGGTCCTGCAACCGCTCTATTTTGCCCGCCAGGACACCCGCACGCCGTTCTACTACGCGCTGGTGGCGATGGTCCTCAACGCGGTGCTGGCCATCGGATTGAAGCCAATTGTGGGCTGGGTATCTCCCGCCATCGCCGCATCGACGGCGGGCTGGGCGATGGTCGCTCTGCTGTGGATGGGGGCCGGGCGCCGCATGGGGGATGTCGCCCGCTTTGATGCGCGTTTCTTCCGACGCGGCTGGCGCATTCTTGCGGTCTCGCTGCTGATGGGCGCGGTGCTTCATATCGGCACTCAGCAGCTGGCCTGGTTCTTCTACCTGCCAAGCTGGCGCTATCTGGCCCTTCTGGGACTGATCCTGACCGGGGCGGTGATCTACTTTGGCGTCGGACAGGCCGTTGGCGCCTTCCGGCTCGCAGAATTCAAAAAGGCACTCCGCCGTAACCGTGGCTGACCGCGCCGCGCCCTGGCGCGGCGCCCGGCCCAACGGGATCAGGCATGGTGTCCTGCCGCAATCCGGGCGGGAGCCCCCTGCCCGCGTTCAGTCGTGACGGATCTTGTTGCGGAACCGCGCCCAGCCGCCGGGCGCCAGGAAAAACGACAGGAAGAACCCGGTGGCAAAGCCAGTCAGATCCGCGATCCAGTCGGGTTGGCCGCCAAACAGCAGCGCAAACAGCAGCTGGATCCCCATCAGAAAGGCAATCAGCGAAAACGCCCGGCTCTGCTGCGCGCCCACCAGCGACAATTGGCGCCACAGGATATAGGTAAAGGCCCCGATCAACCCGTAAACCGCCGGAAATCCGCCGATCAGGGGCACCGGACTGCCGGAGAAGATCGCATAGCCCAGGGCGCCACCGATGGCAGAAAGGACAAAGATCAGGATCATGGCAATATCGCCAAAGACCTCTCCGACCATCTTGCCCATGGCCAGCACGAAGACGCAGACAAACAGCGCATGGGTGAAACTGCCGTGCACAAAGGCAAAGTAGACAAACCGCAGCAGATGCTGCGCGGGCCATTGCCCCGTCTCCCACATCCACCAGAAGATCTCGGCTGAAAACGCGTAAGACTGGAACGCCTCCAGCCGCCAGCCCACGGCGGACGGGCCGCCGACGATGCCGCGCGCGCCAAGCGAAAACGCCGCCTCGATCCCCATGATCACCAGCACCAGCGCCACCACCACGGGCGGCAGCGGGTTCACGGGTGATGGGTTTTCACTGCTGCTCATATCTTTCCTGCCCTTCTTGCCTGTCCCGGCCTTTTGACGCGCCCTTGTGGACCCGCCACTTGGACGGGCTGTTGACGACCGTTGCGCCCATGGTTAAGCCACCGCAGGCCCTATTTCCAGACGGGAGTTTCTCGATGACCGAGACCACTTTCACGCCGCGTGTCTTTTCCGGCATCCAGCCCTCGGGCAACCTGCACCTTGGCAACTACCTTGGCGCTCTCAAACGGTTTGTCGACTGGCAGGACAAGGACATGGAGACCATCTATTGCATGGTCGACCTGCACGCGATCACCGTCTGGCAGGATCCCAACGATCTGAAGAAAGCCACCCGCGAACTGTGCGCCGGGTTCATTGCCGCCGGGCTTGATCCGGAGAAATCCATTCTCATCAACCAGAGCCAGGTGCCTGAACATGCGCAACTGGCCTGGGTTTTCAACTGTGTCGCCCGCATGGGCTGGATGCAGCGGATGACCCAGTGGAAAGACAAGGCAGGCAAGAACCAGCAGAACGCCTCGCTGGGTCTTCTGGCCTATCCGTCGCTGATGGCGGCAGACATCCTGATCTACCACGCCACGCATGTGCCGGTGGGCGAGGACCAGAAACAGCACCTTGAACTCACGCGCGACATCGCGGCCAAGTTCAACCACGACTATGGCGTTGATTTCTTCCCGCTGACCGAGCCGGTGATCGAGGGTGCCGCCACGCGGGTGATGAGCCTGCGCGATGGGTCCAAGAAAATGTCGAAATCAGATCCTTCGGATGCAAGCCGTATCAACCTGACTGACGATGCCGACACAATCGCCAAGAAGATCCGCAAGGCCAAGACCGACCCCGAGGCCCTGCCGTCGGAAGCCAAGGGCTTGGAAGAGCGCCCCGAAGCGCGCAATCTGGTAAACATCTACGCGGCCCTCGCCGAACAGACCGTGGACCAGGTGCTGGCTGATGTTGGCGGGCGGCAGTTCTCGGAGTTCAAGCCGATGCTGGCAGATCTGGCCGTGTCCAAGATGGCGCCGATCTCGACCGAAATGGCCCGGCTGATGGGTGAGCAGGACGAAATCGACCGCATCCTGTCGCGCGGCTCTGAACGTGCCCGCGAAATCACAGCCCCGATCCTGCGCAAGACCTATGACATTATTGGCATGGTCGGACCGGTCAGCCTGTGATAGGCGTTTGAATACCTTCGCACGTTGCGGAGGAAGTCTATACTGGAGATATCGGATGGCCAATGGCACCGTAAAATGGTTCAACGCAACTAAAGGCTACGGCTTTATCGAGCCCGAAGCTGGCGGAAAAGATGTGTTCGTGCACATCTCGGCGGTTGAACGCTCGGGCCTCAACGGTTTGAACGACAACCAAAAAGTTTCCTATGAACTGGAAACCGGCCGTGACGGCAAGCAGTCCGCAGGTTCGCTGGAACTGCTCTAAGGTTGTTGGCAGAGTAACCCTCTGCGCAAACCACATTAAAAATGATGACGGTGCTTTTGCTTCCCGAATCACCAAAGGCCGCCCTTTCGGGCGGCTTTTTCGCTGTCTCGCGTAATGTTATGACCGCTGGAGACACATGCAGTACCCTACAGATCAGAAGGGTTCCGAAAAATACCAGGTGGATCTTCACAAGAAAAGCTCCTGTTTCAGAATGGCGGAAAGATCAAAAAGTATCAGAGTGACCAAATTGTTTAATCAACGACCGCGAGCCATCATCGCGCTCATTGTGCTCCTGTTGGTTGCGCTTCTGGCCACAAGATGCGTTCCGGAAAAGGAAGTCGACCTCGCCACCAAGATAACCCCCATCAATTGGCTGTCGGAAGATGAGCTTCTTGTACGGCAGGGTAATGCGTACTTCATACGCACTTCGGATGGTCAGCTGACCCCGTCAGAGTTTCAGCCCGCCTATCCGCCCAAGTACTGGGTTCCGGACATCACCATTAGCCCGACCGTTCCTGGCGCGATCTGGTCGGAAAAGGTCTATTCGGGCGATACTCATCTTCGTTCCGACAAATACATGATGATCGAAGGCGAGAAACACCGGATTACACAGGTGGATTTCCTCAGCCGACAGCGCGGCATGAACCAGGGATTTCCCCGCATGCCCTACATCAATTTCTACTATTTCAGACACCTTGGGAAGATCGGGCTCCTGACGTTCAATGACGGTGCTGTTCAGAAAATCGAGCTGCCCGTTAAAGATCCCGGAAACAAGTCACTTCCCCTGGTCATCAAGGACAGCACCGCCAAGATGTTCTTTGCCTTTCAAACGCACTGCAAATCCAAGGAGCCAAAGGGAACCTGCCTGCGAACAGCCTGGTGGCTTTCGGAAGACCTGGAGGTTCTTTCCAGTTTCCTGCTGCCGACTGACGATCCACTCTATGTGAGGGAAAAATCTGCCTGTTTCTCTTGCGGTTGCAGTTGTTACACGCAAGAGGATGCATATGCGGTCAACGGCCAAGCCTATTTCCAAATCTCTGGCTGGCCTATAGCCCCCTCAACAAGGGGTCTTTATCGCGTCGTGGAGGACAAGCAGGGCCAAAGCGACTGGATTCACGAAGTCCAGGGGCGCATAGAACCTCCCCTGGCGTTTTCCCCATCCGGCTGCAAAGTCGCTTATTTTGAGGTTTCTCGCCTTGGTGACGAACTCAAAGTGCATGATTTATGCCCTTGATCGAGCATGAATAACGACGTGGAGGCAGCGGCTTTCAAAGCCCCTTCACGCCGTTCAGCGTCAGCGTTGCCACCATATCGGCATAGTCTTCGCGGGCCTCGGACCCGGCGCCGGAATTCCACATGTAATACCAGTTCAACATGCCAAAGACCGACATGGTCGCCGCGCGCAGCTTGGCCGGGTTCCCGGCAAAGACATCCGGCGCGACGGCGCTGATCGCGTCGCTCATGAAGGTCACCAGCTCGCGCTGATAGCCACGCAGCAATGTCTGCTGTTCTTCGGGGAGGGCTGACATGGCGCTGATCTGCACCTGATGCTCGTCATCGGCCCCCTGATAGGCGAGCAATATCTCCGCCACGATGCGGCGCAGGCGGGCCTCTGCCTCAAGCCCCGTCAGGTCCAGCTCGCAGACCCGATCCCGCAAATCGCTCAGATAGGTTTCAAGGAGGCCGAAGAGAACGGCATCCTTGCTGTCATAATAATGATAGATATTGGCCTTGGAGATCCCGCACTCCCGCGCCAGCTGGGTCATCGACGCGCGGTCATAACCGGCGTCAGCGAAGACCTTGGCCGCAGATTTGAGGATCTGCGCCCGTTTCAGGTCATGGTCTTTTGCGATCGTGCGGGCCACTGCTCTGGTTATCCTTTGTCGCGGTTGTCGACGACGCGCTTGGCCTTGCCCTGGCTGCGCTCCACCTCGCCCGGCTCGCCAACGATGATCTCGGTCGAGACCCCGACCATATCCTTGATCCGTTTGGTCAGCATCCGCGCTGCAGCGGTTTTCGACATTTCGTCGGTGGCATCCGGGTTGGCTTCGACAAAGACGCGCATCGCATCCATGCGGCCGGATTTATAAAGCTCGATCTGGTAATGCGGCGCCAGACCACCGGTGGCCATCAGTTGCTCTTCGATCTGGCTGGGGAAAACGTTGACCCCACGCAGGATGATCATGTCGTCGCTGCGGCCAGTGATTTTCTCCATCCGCCGCATGGTGCGGGCGGTGCCCGGCAGCAGGCGGGTCAGATCGCGGGTGCGATAGCGCACCATCGGCAGGCCTTCCTTGGTGAGCGTGGTAAAGACCAGCTCGCCCATTTCGCCATCGGGCAGCACTTCACCAGTCACCGGATCGATGATTTCGGGCAGGAAGTGATCCTCCCAGATGACCGGGCCGTCCTTGGTTTCCACGCATTCGCTGGCCACACCCGGCCCCATGATTTCCGACAGGCCGTAGATATCCACCGCGTGCATGTCAAAGGCGTCTTCGACCTCCTTGCGCATGGCATCTGTCCAGGGCTCGGCGCCAAAGACACCCACCTGCAGCGAGCTGTCGCGCGGATCCAGTCCCACCTTGTGGAACTGCTCAAGGATATTCAGCATGTAGGAAGGCGTCACCATGATCCCATCAGGCTGGAAATCGGTGATCAGGCCCACCTGTTTCTCGGTCTGGCCGCCGGACATCGGCACCACCGTGGCGCCAAGGCGTTCGATCCCGTAATGCGCGCCCAGACCGCCGGTGAAGAGCCCATAGCCATAGGCGTTATGCACCATGTTGCCCTTGCGCAGACCGGCGGCGCGCAAGCTCCGCGCGACCAGATCGGCCCAGTTGTCGATGTCACCCTTGGTATAGCCCACGACGGTCGGCTTGCCCGTGGTGCCCGAGGACGCGTGCAGGCGGATGATTTCCTCGCGCGGCACGGCAAAGAGACCGAACGGGTAGTTGTCGCGCAGGTCATTCTTGTAGGTGAAGGGGAACTTCGAAAGATCCGAAAGCTGCTGCAGATCGTCAGGATGCACGCCCGCCTCATCGAACCGCTGCTTGTACATCGGCACGTTGTCATAGGCATGGCGCAGCGACCATTTCAGGCGCTCCAGCTGCAGGCTGCGGATTTCGTCGATGGAGGCGATTTCGATCGGGTCGAGCTCAGCCTTGTTGGGGGTCAGGTCTTTCATGGCGTCCTCCTCACCTATTCTTCGAAAAGATGGCCTTTGATCGCACGGGACAGGCCCCGGAACTCTGCGATCACCAGATCATCCTGATTTTTGACGGTCACGTCGTAGATGCCGCTGCGCCCGGTCAAGGAGACCTCTCGCGCATCGGCGGTCAGCCGGTCGCCAAGGCGTCCCGGCGCGGTATAGGTAATGCTGTTGCTTTGCGCCACGGTGGCCTGATTGCGGCTGTTGCAGGCAAAGGCAAAGGCGCTGTCGGCCAGCATAAAGGTCACGCCGCCATGGCAGATACCGTGGCCGTTGCAATGGTGCGCTTCGACCGTCAGCTGCAGTACCGCGCGCCCGGCGTCGACCTCGGCGATCTCCATTCCGGCCCATTTCGACGCATTGTCGCTGGACCACATGGCGGCGCTGGATTTTTCCGCGCGTTCTTTCGGGGTCATGGTCATTTGCCTTTGAACTCCGGGCTGCGCTTTTCCAGGAAAGAGGCAACGCCTTCGGCATAGTCGGCGCTTTCACCGCAGGTTTTCATGGCGTCCGCTTCCATCTCCAGATGGTCGGTCAGCGTGTCGACGGCGGCAGCTTGAATACATTGTTTGGTCAGCCCCAGACCCAGCGTCGGACCATTTCCGAATTTCTCGGCCATGGCGCGGGCTTCGGTCATAAGCTCTTCATCCGGCAACGCCTTCCAGATCAGCCCCCAGTCCTCGGCCTTTTTGGCGGGCAGCGGCTCGGCGGTGAAGGCCAGCCCCTTGGCGCGGGCTTCGCCCAGCAGGCGCGGCAGATGCCAGCTGCCGCCAGTATCGGGGATCAGACCGACTTTGGAGAAGGATTGGATGAACTTGGCGCTTTCGGCCGCCAGAACCACATCACAGGCGAGTGCGATATTTGCCCCAGCCCCGGCAGCAACGCCATTGACGGCGCAGATCACCGGGAAGTTCAGCGAGCGGATCAACCGTACCAGCGGCGCATAGAAGGTCCGCACGGTATTCCCAAGATCCGGCGGGCCGTCCATCTTGCGCGGATCGCGATCGCCCAGATCCTGCCCGGCGCAAAAGCCCCGGCCAGCACCGGTCAGCAGAACCGCCCGGGCGCCACCATCGCGGGCAGCCTCCAGCGCGGCGCGCAAGGCATTGTGCATCTCATCGTTGAAGCTGTTCAGCCGGTCCGGGCGATTCAGGGTAATTTCCACCCACTGCCCGTGATCCGCGACCAGAATCGAATCTGTCATTCCCCTCACCCCCAATATCACTTGATCCGCCAGAAGGCTGTTTTCTTTCCGAAATCACCAGCTCGGGCGGCGTCTGGACAATTTTCTTGCATAAACCGACCGGACGGTCAATATATATCGCAAATCAATCCTGCCCGGCATGCGGCATCTGATCCTGCCCCGTTTCCGGGGCGAACAAAGCTGGCGCGGGCAACCTAGGGAGACAGCAATGAGCCTTCTTGAGATTTCCAGCTACGCCGCCGGAGACTGGGTGAAACCCGGCGCAGGCGCCCGCAACATCGCCAGTGCGGTGACCGGCGCCACTATCGCCAGCGCCGGCAATGATGACCTTGATGTGCAGGCAATGCTGGATCATGCCCGCAAGGTGGGTGGCCCTGCCTTGCGCAAACTGACCTTCCACGACCGCGCACGCATGCTGAAGGCGCTGGCCACCGAACTCGGCAAGCACAAGGACGCGCTCTACGATCTGTCCTTCCACACTGGTGCCACGCAATCGGATCACATGATCGACATCGACGGCGGCATCGGCACCATGTTCGTCTTTGCCTCCAAGGGGCGCCGCGAAATGCCCGATGGCCATGTCTATCTGGACGGCGATGTCGAACAGCTTTCCCGCACAGGCAGCTTCCTCGGCCAGCATATCTGCACCCCACTGCAAGGGGTTGCGGTGCATATCAACGCCTTCAACTTCCCGGTCTGGGGCATGCTGGAAAAACTGGCGCCCACCCTGCTGGCGGGTGTTCCTGCCATCGTGAAACCAGCGACCGCGACCTGCTATGTCACTGAACTGGCGGTAAAGATCATGCTCGATAGCGGCATCTTGCCCGAGGGCGCGCTGCAGCTTGTCTCGGGCGGCATCGGCGACATGCTGGACCGTCTGGATTGCCAGGACGTGGTCAGCTTCACCGGCTCTGCCAACACCGCGCTGAAACTGCGCAACACCCCGGCGATTGTTGAGAACTCAGTGCGGTTCGTGGCCGAACAGGACAGCCTCAACGCCTCGATCCTGGGGCCTGACGCAGCGCCTGGCACGCCGGAATTTGACCTGTTCATCAAGGAAGTCAGTCGCGAGATGACCGCCAAGGCAGGTCAGAAATGTACCGCCGTGCGCCGCATCATCGCCCCCGAGGCGCAGGTTCAGGTGGTGATCGAGGCCCTGTCCGCACGCCTCGCGAAAGTGGTGATCGGCGATCCGCGCCTGGAAACCACCCGCATGGGCGCGCTGGTGTCTGGCAGTCAGAAACGCGACGTGCTGGAAAAAGCGGCCCTGATCGGCACCGAAGCCAAACGCGTCTTTGGTGACCCCGAAAATTTTGCCGTCGAAGGCGCCGACGCCGAACAGGGCGCCTTTGTGCCGCCGATGCTGTTCCACTGCGAAGACCCTGACACAGCTGTGCATGTGCATGACACCGAAGCCTTCGGCCCGGTCTCGACCGTCATGGGCTACCGCGATCTGGACCATGCCATCGCGCTGGCCAATCGCGGCCAGGGCTCGCTTGTTGCCTCGGTCATCACCCATGATCCGGCAGTCGCGCGCGCTGTCGCGCTTGGCTCCGGCGCCTTCCACGGGCGCCTCTATTTCAACAACCGCGACTCGATGAAGGAATCCACCGGCCACGGCTCTCCGCTGCCTCATATGGTTCACGGCGGCCCGGGTCGCGCCGGCGGCGGCGAGGAGCTGGGCGGCGTGCGCGGCGTCAAACATTACATGCAGCGCACCGCCATCCAGGGCAGCCCCGATATCCTCTCCGCCATCGGTGACAAATGGGTGCCGGGCGGCACGGAAATCGCGGCTCCGGCGCATCCCTTCACCCGGAAGTATGGTGAATTGTCAATTGGAGAGACCCTCCACACAGCCCCCCGCACCGTCACACTTGAGGATATCGAACATTTCGCTCATTTCACCGGCGATACCTTCTATGCCCATATGGATGACGCCGCAGCGAAGCGGAATCCCTTCTTCCCGGGCCGTGTCGCGCATGGCTATCTGCTCCTGTCCTTTGCCGCGGGTCTCTTTGTGCAGCCAGACGAAGGCCCGGTGCTGGCCAACACCGGCCTTGATGGTCTGCGCTTCATGAAACCGGTGTCAGCCGGCGACAGCATCAAGGTGCGCCTGACCGTCAAGAAGAAGACTCCCCGCAACGAAGAATACGGCGAGGTACGCTGGCACGTGACCCTGACCAATCAGGACGACGAACTGGTCGCGGAATACGAACTGCTGACCATGAACGCCTTCTGATAGCAGGCGGCAATCAAAGAGAAATTTTGCCCGGGCTAGCGCAAGCGGCCCGGGCATTATATTCTGTGAAAATGAGCACAGAACAAAACCAGTGGTTTGAAGCCAGCGTCGCGCAGCTGAACGATCCGCAGAACCTGCGGGTCTGGTCGATCATCGTCTCCCTTTTCGGTGATCTTGCGCAGAAGGAAGGCGCCCAGATCAGCGGCAGCGCCCTGACGCGGATTATCACGCCCATGGGCATCAAACCCGAAGCCATCCGCGTAGCGCTGCACCGCCTGCGCAAGGACGGCTGGGTCGAAAGCTCCCGTTCCGGGCGCGCTTCTGTGCATTTCCTGACGAAATTTGGCCGCAGCCAATCCGCTGCGGTGACCCCGCGCATCTACGAGCGCCACCCGCCCGCACCCACCGACTGGCACCTGCTGATCAGTGAGGAAGGCGCAGGACAGGCCACGCTGGATGACGTTCTGCTGCTCCCGCAATATGTGGCGGTTAACCGGCACACCGCCCTTGGCCATGGCAAGATACCGGGGAACCTTGATGACCTGCTGGCCATCGAGTTTTCAAAGATCTCGGTGCCCGTCTGGCTGAAAGACCGCCTCTTTCCCGAGGACCTGCAAGAGGCCTGCGATAGGCTCAACACGGCCCTGCAGGGGATCAAGACCCCGCCGACGGATCTGGATCCGGCCCAGATCGCCACGCTGCGCACCCTGATCGTGCACCGCTGGCGCCGGATCGTGCTGCGCCACCCCGGCCTGCCGCCGATATTTCATCCCGTATCCTGGAGCGGTGAAGCCTGCCGGAACCGGGTGTTTCAATTGCTGGACGCCCTCCCCTCCCCGGATCTTTCAGAGCTTGGCGCGCCGCAGGAGCGTTAACCCCACCCGGAGTTTTCAATGTCTGTTTTGAGTACCTTTTCCATTGCAGCGCTCGCCGCGCCCGCCGCGCTATTGGGGGCGGCGCATGTCAGTACACGCAAACAGGCCCGCGCGGCAGAGCGACTGGTGCCTCCGGCCGGACAGTTCCACCAGACCGCCCACGGGCGGCTGCATTACGTGGAAATGGGACCGCAGAAAGCGCAGACACTGGTGCTGATCCACGGCCTATCGGGGCAATTGCAACATTTTACTTATGCGCTGGCCGGACGTCTGGCGCAGGATTTTCATATCATTGCATTGGACCGGCCCGGTTGCGGATACTCCACCCGCAACAGCGACACACTTGCCCGCCTGCCCGCGCAAGCCGCGATGATCCAGGAGCTTCTGGATGCCAAAGGGGTGAAAAACCCGGTTCTGGTGGGGCACTCGCTAGGCGGCGCGGTATCGCTGGCAATGGCACTGGCCGCGGCGGACAGGATCCGGGGGCTGGCGCTGCTGGCGCCCCTGACCCATCCTTCGGCGGGCGGGGCAGATGCCTTCAAGGGGCTGATCGTACATTCCCCCATGGTCCGGCGCCTGATGGCCCATACGGTTGCCATCCCCGCTGCCAAACGCACCGCCGAGGCGGTTCTGACGCAGATCTTTGCTCCTGAAACCTGCCCTCCGGACTTCCTCGACCGGGCCGGGGGCATTCTGGGCCTGCGCCCGCAAAGCTTTATCGCCGCCTCGGCCGATGCCACGCTGCTCTATCCGACGATTGCAGAGCAAGCCGACCGGTACCTGCGCGAGCTGCGCACGCCCGGCGCGGTGCTGTTCGGAGCGGATGACGCAGTGCTGAATGCCGAAGAACAGGGCCGCGCGATGGAGGCCTTTGGCCTCAAATGCCGGATCGAACCGGGCTTTGGCCATATGCTGCCCATCACCCAGCCCGCGCTTTGCGAGGACTTCATCCGGGCGACGGTAGCCAGCCTGCCGACATGATCCCCGGCAGGCCGGTGTTGCTATCTGGTCAGAGCACCTGATCCAGAACCGATGTCAGGCGCTTCAGCGTGCCTTCCACGTCATACAGCTTATCAAGACCGAACAGACCCAGACGGAAGGTGCGGAAATCATCGGGCTCGTCGCATTGCAGCGGAACGCCAGCGGCGATCTGCATGCCCAGCGCCAGAAATTTCTTGCCGTTCTGAATCTCAGGATCGCTGGTATAGCTGACCACGACGCCCGGCGCACCGAACCCTTCGGCGGCGACCGAGACCACGCCCTTGCCCTTCAGATAGGCGCGCACACCGTTGCCCAGCTGCCATTGCGCGCCCCGCAGGCGCTCAAAGCCGTACTCGCGGGTTTCCAGCATGGTATCGCGGAAGGCGCGCAGCGCATCGGTGGGCATGGTGGCGTGATAGGCGTGACCGCCGTCCTCATAGGCCTTCATGATGGCGCGCCACTGCTTCAGGTTGATGGCGAAACTGTCCGATGTGGTCTCCTCCAGACGTTTCAGCGCCGCCTCGGAGAACATCACAAGCCCCGCCGAGGGAGACGCGCTCCAGCCCTTTTGCGGGGCCGAGATCAGCACATCAACGCCAGTAGCCTTCATATCGACCCAGGCACAGCCCGACGCGATGCAATCCAGCACCATCAGCGCGCCGACCTCATGCGCGGCAGCGGCCATGGCGGTCACATAATCATCCGGCAGGATCACCCCGGCCGATGTTTCCACATGCGGCGCAAAGACGATATCGGGCTTTTGTTCGCGGATCGCCTGCACCACCTCTTCGATCGGCGCGGGGGTAAAGGGCGACGGGGTGCTGTTGCCGGTCTGGCGCGCCTTCATCACCGTGCTTGAGGCGGTGAAGCCGCCGCTTTCAAAGATCTGGCTCCAGCGGTAGGAGAACCAGCCGTTGCGCACCACCAGAGCATTGGCGCCGCGGGCAAACTGGCGCGCGACAGCCTCCATCGCGAAGGTACCGCCACCGGGCACCAAGGCCACGGCCTCGGCGCAGTAAACCTCTTTCAGCATGTCGCTGATATCCAGCATCACCTGCTGGAAGGCCTTCGACATATGGTTGAGCGAGCGGTCGGTGAAGACCACCGAAAATTCATCCAGCCCCTTCGGGTCCACGGTATCAAGCAATGCCATCGGTGATCCTCCTTCTTTTGCTGTCTATCGCTAGCGCTGTCGCCCTGCTTTGGCAAAGTCTACTTTGGCATACGGGGGCGCGATGCTGGCCTTGGTATGTGCGGGGCAGGTGAAAAAGCATAGATCAAAGCGAAGCCCCGCCGCATGGAAAATGGAAATCGGGTTTCCGATCATCGACAAAGCGCAGCCTATCCCAGCGGCCCCGGCCTGCGTTCTTCGGAGAGCAGCACGTTTGCGTCCACGTTTCCGACACCAGGTAAGGTCATGATCCGGCGCCGCAGGACCCGTTCGAAATCGGCGATATCCCGGGCGGTGACGCGCAGGCGGTAGTCATACATGCCAAGGATATGCTCCACTGTTTCCACCTCAGGGATGGCAGAGACCGCGCGTTCGAAGTCCTCAAGGCTGACACGCCCCTTGGTCGCCAGCTTGATGCCCAGAAACACTGTCACGCCAAAGCCAAGCTTCTTGCGATCCAGATCCAGACGACGCCCCAGCAGGATCCCCGCCTGCTGCAGACGACGGATGCGGCGCCATGTGGCGGGCTGGCTGAGGCCAAGTTCCCGCCCCAGCGCCCCGGCAGTGCGCGTGGCATCCCGCGACAGCGCCCGCAAGATGGCAAAATCGATATCGTCGAGATCGCTGCGGCTCATAGTGGCAGGCTTTCGTTCGATTTGATCCGCGCCACATGCATCAACGCCTCGATATCGGTGATATGCGGCAGGGTCAGGATCTGGGCCCGGTAGATCTCCTGATAATGCGGCATATCGCGGGCAATCACCGAAAGGCGCACATCGACCTGCCCCAGAAAGGTCTGGATCTCCAGCACCTCGGGGATCAGCCGCGCGGCCTCCAGGAATTCGTCAAAGGCCCGCGGGTTGGTCTTGTCCAGTGTCACCCGCAAGGAGACCTCTACCGCATAACCCAGCGCGCGCCAGTCGATCACCGCGTGCTGGCCCAGAATGACGCCTGTCTCGCGCAGCTTTTCCAGCCGCCGCGACAGGCGCGATGGCGTGAGGCCCAGCCGTTCAGCAAGATCCGGAATCGATTGCTCCGGTTCGCTTTGCATGTGGCGCAGAATGCGTCGATCCAAATCATCAAGCATGATCTAGTCAATATAGCTCAAATCAACGAATGACTATTGCAAAATAAGCGGGATTTATGCGCGCAGGTCCATCGCAATCGCCCCCTCACTGTCTATGATCACCCTCAAACGTCAACCGGAGGATTTTGACATGCGCGTTTACTATGACCGCGATTGCGATGTGAACCTGATCAAGGACAAGAAAGTGGCCATCCTGGGCTACGGTTCGCAAGGCCACGCCCACGCCCTGAACCTGCGCGACAGCGGCGCAAAGAACCTTGTCGTCGCCCTGCGCGAAGGCTCTGCCTCGGCCAAGAAAGCCGAAGCCGAAGGCCTGCAGGTCATGGGCATCGCCGAAGCGGCAGCCTGGTGTGACGTGATCATGTTCACCATGCCCGATGAACTTCAGGCAGAGACCTACAAGAAATACGTCCACGACAACATCAAGCCCGGCGCAGCCATCGCATTCGCCCACGGCCTGAACGTGCACTTCGGCCTGATCGAGCCGAAAGAAGGCGTCGACGTCATCATGATGGCGCCCAAAGGCCCCGGCCACACCGTGCGCGGCGAATACACCAAAGGCGGCGGCGTGCCCTGCCTGGTGGCCGTGGACAATGACGCCACCGGCAAGGCGCTGGAAATCGGCCTGTCCTACTGCTCTGCCATCGGTGGCGGCCGCTCGGGCATCATCGAAACCAACTTCCGCGAAGAATGCGAAACCGACCTCTTTGGTGAGCAGGCCGTTCTCTGCGGTGGTCTCGTTGAACTGATCCGCATGGGCTTTGAAACCCTGGTCGAAGCCGGTTACGCGCCGGAAATGGCCTATTTCGAGTGCCTGCACGAAGTGAAGCTGATCGTGGACCTGATCTACGAAGGCGGCATCGCGAACATGAACTACTCGATCTCGAACACCGCCGAATACGGCGAGTATGTCTCGGGTCCGCGCATCCTGCCCTACGACGAAACCAAAGCCCGGATGAAAGCGGTTCTGACCGACATCCAGACCGGCAAATTCGTGCGTGACTTCATGCAGGAAAACGCCGTTGGCCAGCCGTTCTTCAAAGGCACCCGCCGCCTGAACGACGAACACCAGATCGAGCAGGTCGGTGAGAAACTGCGCGGCATGATGCCCTGGATCTCGGCCGGCAAGATGGTCGACAAAGAAAAGAACTAAGGCGCCTTTTCGGCTTGGCGGGCCTGTCCCGCCGCCTTATTCCTCTGCAGGGCGCTTCGGGCAACCGGAGCGCCTCTTTTGTTTTCGGAGTATTCCCATGCACGACGGCCCCGGCACCCTCAACTGGATCAAGCTTCTGTTTCTCGGCATGATTTGGGGCGCCTCCTTCATGGCGGTTTCGGTCGCTTTGGATGGTCTTGGGCCGGTCACGATCGCAGCCGCGCGGATCACGGTTGGCGCCCTGTGCCTGCTCGGCATCATCCGCGCCATGGGGATCTCACTGCCGCCAATAGCCAACCGCGCCGGGCGGCTGATCTGGGCCTGCGCCTTTGGTATGGGCTTCTTCAGCAACGCACTGCCCTTTACCCTGCTCAGCTGGGGGCAGACCCATGTGGCCAGCGGTTTTGCCGGGGTCTGCATGGCAGTGGTGCCGCTCTTCGTGCTGCCGCTGTCGCATTTTCTGGTACCGGGCGAGCATATGACCCTGCGGCGCAGCATCGGGTTTCTGACCGGTTTTGCAGGCGTCGTTGTGCTGATCGGGCTTGAAGCCTTCAGCAGCGCGGGCACGGATTTTGAATCGCTTGCGCGCCTTGCCTGTCTTGGCGCTGCGCTCTGTTATGCGGTCGGCTCCATCATCACCCGGCTCTGCCCCTCTGTGAACATGCTGTCGCTCTCGGCGGCGGCGCTCAGCTGTGCTGCCATGATGATTGTGCCCGCCGCGCTCTGGGCCGAGGGCGTCCCGCAGTTGCCGGAGACAACGCCGCTGGCAGCGGTTCTGTACCTTGGGCTGCTGCCCACCGCGCTGGCGCAGGTTTTGCTGGTGCAAATCGCCCGCAGCGCCGGGCCTTCCTTCCTGTCGACGGTGAATTATCAGGTGCCAGTCTGGTCGGTGCTGTTCGGCGCCACCCTGCTGAACGAGACCCTGCCACCACAGCTCTTTGCAGCTTTGGTGCTCATCCTTGGCGGGCTGCTGCTGAGCCGCACGCCCCGCCGCCGCGCCCCTGCCCATTCCTGAGACAACCGACAAGCCCTTCGCAATCCTGGACGCCCTCCTGAACCAAAGACTAATTGGTTGACCTCGGCGCAGCGCTCGGGTCTTGTCGCGCGGCTGATGCAAGAGGGGTGTCAGTCAGGTTGACTGCCCCACCTTGGGGCAATCACTTGCAGGCGAACTAGGGACAGCGAAAAGATGCCAGAGCGGATGGGAAAATACTGGGCCATGATCGCCACCCTCGGGCTGGTCTGGGGCGGTACTTTTCCCCTGATTAAAGTGGCTCTGGAAGGGATCACGCCCTTCTGGCTGGCAGCCGGACGCATTGGCTTTGCCGCCGTTTTACTCTGTGCAATCTGGGGCTTGCGAGGCGGTGGTTTATTCAAGGCGCAGACCAGTTGGACGCCTCTTCTGATCATCGGCTTTGCCAGCACGGCTCTGCCATTCATGCTGATCAATTGGGGACAGCAGCATGTCTCGGCCGGCTTCACGGGGCTTAGCATGGCAGCAATCCCGCTCTTTGTGCTCCCCTTGGCGCATTTTTTTGTACCCGGCGAGCGCATGATTCTGCGGCGTGTGATCGGCTTTGTGATCGGTTTTGTCGGTGTTGCCCTGCTGATCGGCGGCAAGGCCTTTGAAAGCAGCAATTCAGAGCTGGAACTTCTGGGCCGTATCGCCTGCCTCTCTGCCGCAGGATGCTACGCGGTCAGCTCGATCCTGACCCGCCGCCTGCCGCCCGTCGATCCGGTGGGTCTTGCCGCGATCCTGCTGGTCATTGGCAGCGTCATCATCCTGCCCACAGCCTGGGCCATCGAAGGCCCTCCGGTCATGCCGGACAGTCACACGCTTGCGATTATCGCCTTCCTGGGGCTGATCCCAACCGCTGCAGCCAATTTCCTGCGGGTGATCGTGGTGCGCGAGGCAGGCCCCACATTCATGACCCTGACCAACTACCAGGTGCCCGTCTGGGCCGTGGTCATCGGCGCGGTCTTTCTGGGTGAAGCCCTGCCTGCCTCGATGCTCCTGGCGATGGCCCTGATCCTGAGCGGCCTCTGCATCAGCCAGTGGGGCGCCTTGCGGCGCCTTTTTTCACGCGCCTAAGCCTGCTTCAGCGCACCGCCTGCCACAGACGCACGGCCTGCGCGGTCTCTGCCACGTCATGCACGCGCAGGATCTGAACGCCCTGCGCCAGACCAGCCAGCCCGACGGCGATTGATCCCGGCGCGCGGGCATCTGGTGAAGGTGCCTGACCGATCTTGCCGATGAAGCCCTTGCGCGACACGCCCAGAAGGATCGGACAGCCAAGACCGTGAAACAGGCTAAGGTTACGCAGCAGGGTCAGGTTATGCTCCTGCGTCTTGCCAAAGCCGATGCCGGGATCGATGACGATCCGGTCCCGCAGAACCCCAGTCGCCTCCAGCCGGTCCACCTGCGCCGCCAGAAAGTCATAGACGTCCAGCAGCACGTTTTCATAAACCGGGTTTTCCTGCATGGTGGCGGGATCGCCCTGCGCATGCATCACGCAGACCGGCACCCCGGCCTGCGCCGCCAGCGGCGCCAATGCGGCATCAAAGGTAAATCCCGACACATCGTTGATCAGCCCGGCCCCGGCCTCCAGCGTTTCCGCGGCGACCTCGGCCTTGCGGGTGTCAATGGATATGGCCACCTGCGACGCCTCGCGGATGGCGGCAATCACCGGCGCGGTGCGGGCGATTTCCTCGTCTTCGGGGATGAAATCCGCGCCGGGGCGGGTCGATTCGCCGCCCACATCGATGATCGAAGCGCCTTCCTCGACCATCCGCAGGGCGGCAGCGCAGCCTGCCTCTACCCCGCTGTGGCGGCCGCCGTCTGAAAAACTGTCCGGGGTGACGTTCAGAATCCCCATGACCTGTGGCTGGGTCATATCAAGACCGGCAATCGCAGCGCGGCGGCCACTCAGCCGGTGACAGATGTCTTCCGGGATAAGCCCTGCTGGAATAAGGCGCGGCGGCGCATCGCGGCTCAGCACCTCTGCCTCGGAAAACCACAGTGAAGATCCGCCCGCCAGGGGCACCGCCCCTTCGGGGCGGAGGTCTCCGTGCTGCACCAGCGGGCGGTAATACATCACAGTGTGGTTTGCTCCATATCGACGGCGCGCAAGGGCACCTGCGGATCGGCCGGCAGGTCCGCACCGATCACGATCATCTCTCCTGCTTCGAATGTTGCCGCAAACCAGGAGGCAAGCGCAACCGCTTCGGCAGGGGCCGCGGAAGGACCATCGACGGCATCCAGAACGATCTTGGACGGGGCCCAGACGCAGATCTGGCCGTTTTTCATCGCCCAGTCCAATTCAGTCCGGGTCGCCACCACAACGCAGCGGTGGTCCTTGGCTGCCAGACGCCAGGCGTTCTGTTCGATCGCCAGCAGGTCGATCCGGCGCTGGGTCATCTTGTGGCCGGTCTGCGGCACCGCAAGAGGATGCGCGCCGACACAAAGGATCAGCGGCCGTTGGCGGCACTCCATCTGATCGATCCAGCCGGTCAGATTGTCGCTGTCGATGGCCTCATTGGACAGGTACATCAGGCGCGGATGCGGGACTTCGCCTTCGTCCACCGTGTGCGTGACCTGATCCTTGGAGCGGACGATTTCCACCCCCAGCGCCCCCGGTCCACGGTCCAGTTTCTCCACCCGTACGAAACAGCGGATCGCCTGCGGTTCCAGCAGGACCCGTTCGGCCACGCGTTCGGCCAGAGTTTCAAGGAGGTTCAGCCGCTCGGCGGCCAGCTCATAGGCGATTGCCTCAGTCACCTTGTCATAGGACAGGATGCGGTCGACATCATCATCCAGATCCGCAGGCAGCGGCGCCACTTCGACCACCACATTGAAACAGATTCTCTGTGTAGTGCCGCGCTCGGCCTGAAAGGCGCCGATTTCCACTTCGACCAGGTGATCCCGCAGCGAGATCCGGTCCAGAGGACCACCGCTGGCGGTCGCAATCGACCGTTCCGAAGGGTGTTCAAATGCGAGACGGATTTCTGAGGGCATGGCTGCGGGCCTTTGTCTGGCGGTATCAAAACGTACGGTGTCCACCGTACATCTGTCTCCCCGTCCATAGCAGGCCCGCATGCGCCGTACCAGCGACCGAAACCGCCTTTACGGCGATCCGGCCGGTGCAATCACCCTTGCGGCCCGATCACTCGCTGGAAGCGGTGCGGAACCGGTCGTCACGGTAGAACTGGTGTACGCCAATCCGTGCGGTTTTGGTGAAATGGCTGCTCCAGCGCGGGCGCACTGCGGTGGTGTGGTAATAGGTGGCGCCCTTGGTCAGGCCGGTATCAACACCGTCAAGCACGAGACGGGCCACCTTGGCCACGCGTTCAAAGGCGCGTTTTTCGCGAATGACCTCTTTGTGGCCATCGCAGGTATAGGTGAACTGGCACTGGTAGCGGCGGCCGGTTCCCTGATTGATCACGCCGCAGAAACTGCCGGGGAATTGGCTGCTTTCGACCCGGTTGCGGATCACCTCGGCGACAGCGAACTGGCCTTTGACGGTTTCACCGCGCGCCTCGAAATAGAGCGCCTCTGCGAGGCAAGCAAAGTTTTCGCCGCCAGTCGCCTTGGGTTGTTCGTCGAGCCATGCACGGGTGAACCGCAGGTCCTTTACATCCGGCTTGGATGGGGTACGTTTGAACCCGAAAAATCCGTTCAGGCGGCGTGTGGGCACGGCGTTCAGGGTGGACTGTTCGCGTTCGAACAGAGACTTCAGGCCAGTCTCGGCATGGGCCATGGGTGACGTGACCGTCAGGGCCGCCAGAGTGGCAGCCAGCGTCAGGAGTTTCATCTACAGATCCTCGTTTGTCAGCTCGCGCACGGCCTCCCCAGGTTGCGCGGTGGCAGGCTCTAAACGAATATCCGCAGATCGTCCACCTATACGAATGGTCAGGTCCCTGTGCGCCCAGTAGGGAACCGCCCAGATGGACCCAGCCAAAGCTGTCTGAAATCGAATTTTATTAAGTCTTTACGTAGGTTGGGGCGGCCTTGCCGATCTTCTCTCCAATCGCCAGCTGCGCCGCAGCCAGACGCACCACCGGAACGCGGAACGGAGAGCAAGACACGTAATCAAAGCCCGCCTCACGGCAAAAGGCAATCGATTCGGGGTTGCCGCCGTGCTCGCCACAGATTGACAGGGTGATATCTGCGCGCCCCGTGCGCCCCCGCTGCGCGCCAAGTTTCAGCAATTCTCCGACCCCGTCCACGTCCAGAACGTGGAACGGATCCTCTGGGAAGACGCCCTGCTGCACGTAGTTCGACATGAAACGGCCCGCATCATCGCGCGACAGACCATAGGCCATCTGCGTCAGGTCGTTGGTTCCGAAGCTGAGAAACGCCGTATGCGGCGCGATCTCTTCAGCGCGCAAGGCAGCGCGCGGCGTTTCGACCATGACGCCCAGACGGTAATCGAACTTCTGACCGCGCTCGGCGCTGACGGCCGAGGCCACCGCATCGATGCGCGCCTTGACCAGTTCCACCTCGCGTTTGGCCGAGACCAGCGGGATCATGATTTCCGGCACCACGGGCGCCCCGTCCTTGGAAGCCTCAAGCGTGGCCTCAAAAATGGCGCGGGCCTGCATATCGTAGATTTCCGGCACTGTGACCCCCAGCCGTACACCGCGCAGACCCAGCATCGGATTGTACTCGTGCAGTTCCTCCACCCGCCGGGTAACATCGCTGACGGGAATGCCCAGCGCCTCGGACAGCTCACGCTGACCGGACAGCGATGTGGGCAGGAATTCGTGCAAGGGCGGATCGAACAGCCGGATACAGACCGGCAGGCCCTCCATAATCCGGAACAGCTCGCGGAAATCGTCCCGCTGCATCGGCAGCAGTCGGGCCAGAACCGCCGCCCGTCCGGACGAAGTTTCGGCAAAGATCATCTCGCGCATCACGGTCAGCCGACCGGGATCAAAGAACATATGCTCGGTCCGGCACAGCCCGATGCCTTCGGCCTTGAAGTTGCGCGCTGTCTGGGCGTCGGCAGGCGTATCCGCATTTGCGCGAATTCCCATGTCGCGCGCCTCGTCCGCCCAGGTCAGAAGGGTCTGGAAGGCATCGTCCTGCGCCGCTTCCAGCATTTCCGGCTCACCGGCCAAAACCTGACCGTTGCTGCCATCGATGGTGACGGTGTCACCGGCCTTGAAGACCCGGCCGTCCGTGGCCACCAGCTGTTTTTGCTTGGTCAGGAACTTCATGTTCGAGGCGCCAACGATACACGGCACCCCCAGCCCCCGGCCGATCACCGCTGCGTGGCTGGTCATGCCGCCCCGCTCGGTCAGCACTGCGACGGCCGCATGCATGCCGCGAACATCTTCTGGCGAGGTTTCCCGCCGCACCAGAATACATGGCTCACCGCGGGCGGCGCTGGCCTGTGCTTCGGCCGCCGTGAACACGAGCCTGCCTGTCGCAGCGCCTGGGCTGGCCGCGATCCCGGCACCAATCACATCCCGTTCGGCCGTTGGCAGCACCTGCCGGTGCAAAAGCTCGTTCAGGGCATGGGCGTCGACCCGCATCACCGCCTCGTGCGGGGGAATAATACCATCCTGCGCCAGCGCTACGGCGATCCGTACTGCCGCCTGCGCTGAGCGTGCCACCCGCACCCCGTCCAGAATATGCACGTCGTCGTCCTGAATGACGAATTCCACCTGCATTTCTTCGCGCAGCCGACGCCGCATCAATCCGGCATAGGATTTCAGATCGGCAAAGGCCGTGGGCGCCAGTTCCTCAAGCGAGGGACCCCGGGCGTCCTTTTCCAGAAACAGCGCGCGCGCCCCGGCGCCCAGCGCCTCGCGGCCCTGCGACTGGCTCAGGTAACGGCCGGTGAGCTGCGGCTTACCGGTGCGGCTGTCGACCAGCTGCAACACGCCAGAGCCGCATTCCCCCTGCCCCAGCCCCGGAATCATCTCCTGCACCACAAGGCCCAGTCCGGCATCCGCCGGAGCGCCCTTGGCCTGGCGCAACAGCCGTGCCGAGGTGCCTTCCCAGGCGCGCGCCATCGAGCGCAAAACGGCCGCCAGTTGCTCAGCCGGATCCTGCGGGAAGGGCTCATCCGTCTCCGCCTCATAGGCCATCAGCGTTTCGCGCAGCGCATCCGGGCCGCCATCCTCGACATCGTCAAAGGCGTCCGGGTCCAGCCGCGCCACATGCACCGCATAGGATTGCACGAACCGCAAATACAGACCCGCGGCTGCCTCTTCTCCAAGCCGATTGCACAGCCCTTTGCAGCGGTCCTCGTTCATACCGATGTTGAGGATCGCCCCCGGCCCACCCCAATCCGGATCTTCGGATGAGGGCCGTACGCAGAGCAGCGCATCGGTTGGAAACTCCGACAGGATGGCGCTGATATCCGGCATATCTCCCGCGGCGATTTCGTGCACCGCATCAAAAGACAGGGCAACGGTGCGCGGCACCGGCAGATCCAGCCGGACCAAGCGCTGCAGACATTTGGCGCGCCCGCCATGACTGGAGGTCGCAATTGGGGCTGTCTGGGTGATCAGCGTGGCCAGGGGCGCATCGGGCATTGTCTATCCTGAACTTTCTGCACTGCGGCACTCACAGTTTCCTAGCAGCATAAGCCGCCTTTGCGCTCCTGCAAGAGGAGAACAGAAGAGAAGCCCATGCAACACCATATTTTCCTGACGTTATCCAGACCGAGCCGGGTGCCCTGCGAAGACCCTGCCGCGTCCTACGAATAACGCCGCGCAATCAGCGCGGCGTTTACTATAGTTTCATCCGGGCCTGATGCTCAGGATGCCGTTCAGCCTTCCAGACGGGTCAGGTCAGCCACCTGGCCACAGACCGCGCGGATCTGGTGCAGCAGGTTCAGCCGGTTACGGCGCACGATTTCCTTGTCCGAATTGACCTGCACCGCCTCGAAGAAGGCGTCGATCGGTGCCCGCAGCGCCGCCATGCCGCCCATGGCGGCCGCGAAATCTTCGGCCTCGATGGCCGAGGAGATCGCCCCCTCGCCCAGTTCAAGCGCATCAAACAAGGCAATCTCGCTGTCGTCCTCGGCGAATTTCTTGTCAGCGCCAAAGGAGTATTCGACCCCGTCCTTCTCTTCGGCCTGGGACAGGATGTTATTGGCGCGTTTGAAGCCCTGCAGCAGGTTCTCACCATCCTCGGTCTTGAGGAAGGCTTCCAGCGCCCGGGCGCGTTTCACCAGCAGTGTCAGATCGTCGTTGCCGTCCATGGCAATACAGGCATCGATCACATCGTGGCGGATACCCTGATCGCGCAGGAACACCTTCAGCCGGTCATGGAAGAAGGTCAGCAGATCGCGCGACACATCCGGAAGGCTGTCCTTCAGCTCTTCCATATGCTTGGGCAGATCGCCGTCAAAGGCATCCAGAACCGTGCGCACCGCGGAGCCCAAGACGCCGTGTTCGGCGATTTCCTTGATCATGTCGCGCATCAGCCCGGCCGATACAGCGTCATCGCCGTTCTGTTCCAGCTCGTGGCGCAGCAGATGGGTGTCGATATGTTGGTCCAGCGGCGTGCGGATGTCATTTTCCAGCACCAGCCGGATGACGCCCAGCGCCGCGCGGCGCAAAGCGAAGGGGTCTTTTGACCCGGTAGGTTTTTCATCGATCGCCCAGAAACCGGTCAGCGTGTCCAGCTTGTCCGCCAGCGCGACCGCGACCGAGATCTTCTCACTCGGCACATCATCCGACGGGCCTAGCGGCGAGTAGTGCTGTTCGCAGGCATTGGCCACTTCTTGTGGCAGACCCGCGGCCTCGGCGTAATAGCGGCCCATCAGGCCCTGAAGCTCAGGGAATTCATAGACCATTTCCGACGACAGATCCGCCTTGGCCACGCGGGCCGCCTGTTCGGCCAGATCCGCATCGGCGCCCAGCACCGGTGCCAGCTCGCGGGCAAGCGCGGCAATCCGCTCGATCCGCTCGGCCTGGGTGCCCAGCTTGTTGTGGAAGGTCACGTTCGACAGCGCCTCGGTCCAGGAGGACATACCCTCTTTGGCCACGCGCAGATCGTTCTCCCAGAAGAATTTCGCATCGGCCAGACGCGCCGACAGAACCTTCTGATTGCCCGCCAGAATAGTAGCGCCGTGATCGGCGGTTTCGCGGTTGGCTACGGTAACAAAGCCTTCGATCCGGCCCGTCTTTGGATTGCGGACCGAGAAGAACTTCTGGTGCTCCTTCATCGAGGTCTGCAGCACCTCGGGCGGCAACTCCAGAAAATCGTCGTCGATCTTGCCCATCAGGACCACTGGCCATTCCACAAGGCCCGCGACTTCGGTCAACAGCCCCTTGTCCTCGACCACCTCAAGACCACCAGCGAAGGCTTGGTTGGTGGCATCGTGCCAGATCGCGGCCTCGCGTTCTGCCGGGTGCAAGATCACGTAAGCGCGCTTGAGCTTGGCGGAATAGTCCTCAAAACCGGTGACGGTAAAGCTGTCCGGCGCCATGAAGCGGTGGCCCCGGGTGCTGTCGCTCGCCTTCAGGCCTTCGATTTCAAACGGCACCACCTCGGCGCCGCCCTCATCCGACAGGATGCAGAGGATCGATTGCAGCGGACGCACCCAGCGCAAGGAACCAGCGCCCCAGCGCATGGATTTCGGCCAGGGGAAGTTGCGGATCGTCGTCTCCAACACCTCGGCGATGATCTCTGCCGCCGGGCGGCCCGGCTTTTCGATGGTGGCGAAATAGACGGCGCCCTTTGGCGTCTCGCGCTCTTCCAGCTGATCACGGGAAATTCCGGCGCCGCGCAGGAAGCCTTCGACTGCCTTGTCCGGCGCGCCGACCTTGGGGCCCTTGCGCTCTTCGCGCAGGGTGGGGCTTTCGGCCAGCAGACCATCGACAGCAAGGGTCAGACGGCGCGGTGTCGACAGGGCATGGGCGGCGGCATAGGTCAGACCGGCCTCGACCAGACCGTCGGTCATCCGTTTTTTCAGATCCGCCGCCGCACGCGCCTGCATACGGGCCGGGATTTCTTCGGAAAACAGTTCAATCAGCAGATCGGGCATTCCAGGTCCTCGGGGGTAGATGCGCCGGTGGCGCGAAAAATCTTCAGTCAGTGCAGCAGCCCCGGATGGGCTGACAGATGGTTTACTCGTCCCGCTCCGGGCAGGCGCCCTCCACCACAGAGGTGCCATCATAGGTCTGTTTGCCGCAATCGTTCATATCGTGCCAGACAAAGCCCTGTCCCTGATCAGTGATCGCCATGATGCGATCGACACCATAGGAAATGTTCTTCACTGAAACGAAAGCGGTGGCAGTACCTTCTTCAAGCGCCGTGCCCAGCGCTTCGGCGTCGAAACAGTCGAACCAGCCCGG
Source organism: Phaeobacter sp. SYSU ZJ3003 (assembly GCF_041300735.1). Taxonomy (NCBI): domain Bacteria; kingdom Pseudomonadati; phylum Pseudomonadota; class Alphaproteobacteria; order Rhodobacterales; family Roseobacteraceae; genus Phaeobacter; species Phaeobacter sp. SYSU ZJ3003. Next base: position 94,064 of record NZ_PXNU01000012.1, read on the forward strand.
CGCATTGCGCGGCACGGTCTGCTTGGAAGGGGTGAATTCCGCTGCCAGATCCTGCCGCGTCAAATCGGTCGTGAAGCAGGCCCGGTAGCGGATCGGAGAGCTGTCCGCGTCGATGGCCTGGAAATCATCATAGGCGATCGGGCGCGGCTCGCTGCCATCAAGTGGCAACAGCACCACGTCGCGGCCCGGTTGCGGCGCCACCTCTTCGTAGAAGCCATAGACCTGAAGATAGTACATGGCGCCGCCCGCGACGAGCGCGGACAATCCAAGAATGATCGCAAGAACCTTGCCTAGCATGGCGTCTGTCCCCTTCAGGCGGCCTGTCCGCCAGCGGCTGTCTGCACAAAGGCATCGGCGCATTGCTTGGCCAGCGCCCGAACCCGGCCGATATAGGCCTGACGTTCGGTGACCGAAATCACCCCGCGCGCATCCAGCAGGTTAAAGATATGGCTCGCCTTGATGCATTGATCATAGGCCGGATGCGCCATGATGATGCGCTTGCCGGTCTTGGGGTCGTCATGCGCCTGCGACAGGATCGTGTTGCACTCCGCCTCGGCCTCTTCGAAATGGCGCAGCAGAACCTCGGTGTTGGCCACGTCGAAGTTCCAGCGGGCGTATTCCTCTTCGGTCTGCTTGAACACATCGCCATAGGTCAGCGGGATCGGCGCATTCGGATCATTGAAAGGCATGTCCATCACGTGGTCGATACCCAGAACATACATCGCCAGACGCTCCAGGCCGTATGTCAGCTCACCCGACACCGGCGCGCAGTCATGACCGCCGACCTGCTGGAAATAGGTGAACTGGCTGACTTCCATGCCATCGCACCAAACTTCCCAGCCCAGCCCCCAGGCACCCAGGGTCGGGCTTTCCCAGTCGTCCTCGACGAACCGGATGTCGTGCAACTCCATGTCGATGCCGATCGCCTCAAGGCTGCCGAGATAAAGCTCCTGCAGGTTCGGCGGGCTGGGTTTGATCAGCACCTGATACTGGTAGTAATGCTGCAGACGGTTGGGGTTCTCACCATAGCGGCCATCGGTGGGACGACGTGAAGGCTGCACATAGGCCGCAGCCCAGGGCGCCGAGCCTAGCGAGCGCAGCGTCGTGGCCGGATGGAAGGTGCCGGCGCCGACCTCCATGTCATAGGGCTGCATGATGGCGCAGCCCTTGGATGCCCAGTAGGCCTGCAGCCGCAGGATGATTTCCTGAAACGAGCGCGGCGCGTCGGTGGAGGCAGTGGTGGCGGCGGCGCCGCTGGTGGTCTGGGTCATATCAGATCCCTCTCTGGGACATCTCAATAGGGCAGCAAATGCGGGGTTCTTCCTATGCAAGCCCCCGCCGGGGGTCAACGGCTAGTCGCCTTTGAACGGCAAGGTAAGGGATGCTTTGCGCCTCTGGCTGCGGCAAAGGTGATGGTTTGCTGCATCAAGGCACGAATTCCCCCTTCTGCAGGAGTTTTCTTTACCCCATCAAAATGCTTATCTGCGCAACAACAAATTGCCCCATCGGGATAGAGGTCCTGTAATGAAAAGAATAGTCACCGCCCTGCTGCTGGCGCTCAATATGTTTGCATTTGCTCTGGCTGGCCCAGCACAGGCGCAACAAGCCGGACAGGAGACCGTCTGGATCCAGATCGCGGCCCGCCCGTCGCTGGCTGATGCCCAGCAGGAAGCGCAGAGCTATGCCGCGCGACTGCCCGATGTGGCCGGTTTCACCCTTGGCGCAGGTTGGTACGGCATCGTTCTTGGCCCCTATACCCGCCAGGATGCCGAACGGGTCCTGCAGGTCTACCGCAGCGAGGGGCAAATCCCCCGCGACAGCTTCATCGCCTTCCAGGCCAACCTACGCAATCAGTTCTATCCGGTCGGCGCACAGGATCAGGCCACCGCGACGGCTCCGGCCGTGCCGCAGGTGTCCGAACCTGTTGTTGAATCGCAGCCGCAATTCACCCTGCCCGATGAAACCCCGGCCGAGGCCCGCCGCAGCGAACGCCTTCTGACCCGAGAAGAGCGCGAGGAGCTTCAGATCGCCCTGAAAGCCGCCGGTTTCTATGGTGCTGCGATCGATGGCGCCTTTGGTCGCGGCACGCGCCGGTCCATGTCGGACTGGCAGTCCTTCAAGGGCTTTGAGCCCACCGGCGTTCTGACCACCGCACAGCGTCAGGTTCTGCTGGATGATTACAACGCGCCGCTGATTTCCGTCGGCATGGCCAATGTCATCGATACCGGCGCCGGGATCTCGATGGATATTCCCGCTGGTGAAGTCGCCTTCTCCCGCTATGAATCGCCCTTTGCCCATTACGACAGCCGCGGCTCTTTGGGCGTGCGCGTGCTGATGATCAGCCAGCGCGGCGACAAGAACACGCTGTTCGGTCTTTATGACATCATGCAGACGCTTGAGATCGTTCCTCTGGACGGCCCCCGGCAGCGCGGCAACGACAGTTTCACCATCGAAGGCAGCAACGGGCAGATCGTCTCTCATACCGAGGCCAGCCTGCAGAATGGTGAGATCAAGGGCTTCACCCTGATCTGGCCGACCGGGGATGAGGACCGCCGTGCCCGGGTGCTGGCCGCCATGCAGAACAGTTTCCAGCGGCTTGACGGGGTGCTGGACGCCGCCGCAGGCAGCGATGTGCGCCAGAGCGTCGATCTGGTGTCCGGTCTGGAAGTGCGCAAGCCCCGCCTGTCCCGGACCGGTTTCTTTGTCGACCAGAACGGCGCCGTGGTGACGACCTCGGATGTGGTTGCAGGCTGCAGCCGGATCACGCTGGACCATGGCTATCAGGCAACCGTCGCCGCAAACAATGCCGAGGATGGCCTCGCGATCCTGCAGCCTGTCCAGAACCTGGCCCCGATGGCCGTTGCTGGGTTCACCACCCAGACGCCGCGCCTGCAATCCGAGATCGCCGTATCGGGTTTCTCCTACGAGGGCATTCTGGGCGCCCCCAGCCTGACCTTCGGCACCCTGGCCGATATCAAAAGCCTTGATGGCAACAACGGCGTGATCCGCTTGGATCTCGCAGCCCAGCCCGGCGATGCTGGTGGTCCGGTGCTGGATGCCTCTGGTGCGGTTCTGGGCATGCTGCTGCCGCGCGAAATCAAGGGCCGCCAACTGCCCGAAGGCGTCAGCTTTGGCATCAATGCCACCGCGCTGCGCAATGCAATCACGGCTGCAGGGATCGCCAGTGCCGATCAATCCGTCGGCGCCGCGCCCCTGTCGAACGAGGCACTGGTACGCCACGCCAGCGGCATGACCGTTCTGGTCAGCTGCTGGGAGTAACGACGTAGAAAAGACCTGCACATAAAGCAAAACGCCAGAGCCTGACCGCTCTGGCGTTTTCATTTGGCGGCACGCGTTGGTTCGGCTCAGAAGGCGTGGATACGGCCATCCCAGGTGTGAAAGCAGCCCGTCGTCTGCAGTGTCAGCACGTCGAATTCATGCATCAACCCAGCCGCCGATTCCTGGACCGAGATATCCCCTTCGCTGCCGCCCATATCGGTGCGCACCCAGCCGGGATGATAGATCCCGACCGAAATACCTTCAGGTTTCAAATCCGTCGCCAGATTGCGCCCGATGTTCAGCGCCGCCGCCTTTGAGGCGCGATAGGCATAGCTGCCCCCCGGGGCGCGGGCATGGCTGGCCATCTGGGAAGAAATGATCGCGATTTTCGGGTTATCCGACAGGCGCAGGTTCGGCAGCAACGCCTGCACAGTCAGGAACACGCCGGTGACATTCACCGCCAGGGACTTGCTCCAGACCTCAGTGGTGTAATCCTCCAGCGCCATGCCCTTGTCGATATAGACACCAGCGTTGCAGACCAGAAGATCAACCGGTTTGTCGCCCAGGTGGGCGGCAAATCGCGCCTGCTGGCCGGAATCGCAGACATCAAGCCGCACCCCCGAGGAATGGTCCCGCGAGGTGCCTGTTACCTCGTGCCCGGCCTCTGTGAGCTGCTTTACCAGCTCCCGGCCAATGCCCCGGCTCGCCCCGGTCACAACTGCGTGCATATGCCTGTCCCTTTAATTCGTTTTTCGCGTCGGACCGAAAGGCAGCGGCAAAACCGGCACCCCGTCCTCGATCAATGCCTTTGCCTCGTCCAGCCGCGCCTCGCCGTGAATGGCCCGTTCGGGCGCATCGCCCAAATGCATGGCACGCGCTTCCGAGACGAAATCCTTTCCGACGTAGTCCGAGTTCTCCTCGACCTGGCGCCGCAGCTCGCGGAGGGCCTTTTCCTGCTCGCTGGCAGGAGCACTGAGGGCACCTGGCGCCCCCTCCGGCACCTGGGCAGGGACAGAAGCCTGCGGCGAAGCTCCGCCTGCCTGCGCGGACGCGGCGGCGGCATCGGGGTCAGTTGAGGGGGAAACAGACTTGCGACCGGGACGCACATGCGGCGCCATAATGGCCTTCTCCACCTTTTGCGAACCGCAGATGGCGCAGGACACCATCCCGGCGGCGGCCAGTTTGTCAAAGGCAGCAGCCGACTGGAACCAGCTGTCAAAGCTGTGACCCTCGGCGCATTTCAGACTATACTGTATCATCTCGTTTCTCGCAGCGGATACTGCCCATTACGCGTTCCCCTCACCTCACTTCAAGAGTTGAAAAGTTCAGAGCCGATCCCATCAGGATCAAACCGGGTAAGAATTTTCTTCAGCGCCTTTTCCTGCACCAGCCCAGCAGCCTTGCGCGGGGATGTCCACGCCCGCTGGCGCTGATGCCGTTCGGGGAACTCATCCTGCAGGGCCGTCACGATGACGGGATAGACCCGCACGACACAGGGCACAGGTGATAATTCGCTGCGCCATTTGTCATAGGTAAACTCGCCCAGGCAGCTGTCCACCGGAACGCCCCGCACGCCCGCTTCCTCCCAGGCTTCAATAGCTGCGGATTCGGCCAGGCTGCGCCCCGGGATCGGCCAGCCTTTCGGCAGGATCCAGCGCCCGGTTCCTCGCGACGTGATCATCAGAATCCGCGGCTTGCCGGTCTTAGTGATGCGAAAACACAGCGCCGCGACCTGGGTTGCGGTCCCCGTCCCCGACTTTGAAATGGCAGACAGAGCGGATCTGTTCAATGTGGCACCACCTGGGCTTGCAGGGTTTCTGTGGATACAGCCCCTATCCTCCTTTTACGATAGCAGAGAAAAGGCCCCCAGTTGAAGCGGGATCAACCGCTTAATCCTGCGTGCGGGTCCAGCGGGTCACATCTCCGTCAACACCGTCCCAGGCATCCGCGATCAGCGCCAGTCCCAGCACCCGGTCGGGGTTGGTGGGCGGCGGCATCAACACGCCCTCAAGCTTCTCGAAGCCAAACCTGCGGTAATAGGGCGCATCGCCCACCAGCATGACGCGCGCCCAGCCTGAATCGGCGGCCCGCGCAAGGCTGTCCCGGATCAGGGACCCGCCCAGCCCCTCCCCCTGGTGGGTCGGGTGTACCGCCACCGGCCCCAGCAACAGCGCATCCGCCGTGCCCACATGCACTGGCCAGAACCGGATCGCACCGGCCAGAATGCCCTGTTCATCCCGCGCCACAAGGCTGAGGCCCGAAACCGGCGGAATCCCGTCGCGCAACCGATAGGACGACAGCGCCTCACGCCCCGGCGCAAAGCACAGATCATAAAGCGCCTCCACTTCCCAGCGGTCGTCCGGCTGCTCCGGTTTCAGTTCGATCACGCCACTCACGCCTCCGCGAAATCACCCGTAAAGGGGTGGAATTCGCCCTAGCACGGGCCTAAGCATTGAGCAAACAATTGGAGATGCGCATGTTCTACCGCCCCGAAGACGGCCACGGCCTGCCCCATAACCCGTTCAACGCCGTAATCACGCCGCGCCCGATCGGCTGGATCTCGTCCCGCTCGGCTGACGGTGTCAACAACCTGGCGCCCTATTCCTTTTTCAACGGCGTCGCCTATACGCCGCCGCAGGTGATGTTTGCCTCCACCGGCAGCAAGGAAGACCAGGACAACACCAAGGACAGCATGGCCAATATCGAGGAGACCGGCGTCTTCTGCGTCAATATCGTCTCCTACGCCATGCGCGATGCGATGAATGCCAGCTCGCAGACCTTGGGCAAAGAGGTCGATGAATTCGCCCATGCGGGTCTTACCGCCGAGGACTGCCAGACCATCAATTGCGCCCGCATTGCCGGTGCCCCCGCCGCGCTGGAGTGCAAGCTGACCAAGATCGTGACGCTGCCCGGAGTCTCCAACCGCGTCGCCTTTGGCGAAGTGACCGGCGTGCACCTGCGCGATGACTGCATGAAGGACGGCATGTTCGACGTCACCACATTTGAACCGCTGGCCCGCCTTGGTTACCGCGATTATTCCCGCGTGACCGAGGTCTTCTCGCTGGCCCGCCCCGACGACTGAGCCCCATCATGCCCCTTCCCGATCCCGGCCTGCGCCACCCGATCATCCTGCCAGACGGCACGCCCCATGCGGGCACCGTGATGCTGTCGCGCGCGGTGGACCATCCAAATTTCCAGGTTGGCGACTACAGCTATGCCTCGGATTTCGATCCGCCAAAGGACTGGGCGTCGCATCTGGCGCCCTACCTGTTCCCCGGTGCCCGCGAAAGGCTGGTGATCGGACGCTTTTGCCAGATCGCCCATGGCGCGCGTTTCATCACCGCCTCGGCCAACCACGGGCAGGACGGGCTCAGCTGCTACCCCTTCCCGGTCTTCGACCCCGCGCAGATGACAGGTTTTCAGCCCGACACCCGCGATACCGTGATCGGTAATGACGTCTGGATCGGCTATGGCGCGATAATCCTGCCCGGCGCCCGCATCGGCGATGGCGCCATTATCGGCGCAGGCGCTGTGGTGCGCGGCTCGGTTCCGGCCTATGGCATCGTCACCGGCAATCCCGGACGCGCCGAGCGCTTTCGCTTTTCAAAACCCCAGATCGCGCGGCTTCTGGCCCTCAAATGGTGGGACTGGCCTGTCGATCTGATCCTGCGCGCCGAGCCTGCGCTGCTGTCCGGCGATCTCGACATGCTAGAAAGCCTCGCGCCCGACTGACACTTGGCTAAGCTGCTGCTTCGGAGCCGCCCTCGACGCAAGCCTGCGGGCACGATGCCGGACCAAGTGCAAGCCAAATTGCCGAGGTTCCGCGCCCCTGAGAGGGGCGTGGATACGGCCATTTTGCTTGTCGCGCGGGACAGGGTTCGTGACAGATAGGCCGCGCGTGGGCGAATCCGGGGCTGCTGCTTAGGTGAGCCCTAGACCTCTTTATCCCAGACCCTCCACACATCAAAAAGGGGCCTCCGCATCCGGAGGCCCCATTCTATTTTCCAGACTTGACCTAGACGGTCAGTGGCCGCCCAGGACCCCGGTCTTGACCGAGTAATCCACCGCCAGCGCGTATTCCGGGTCATCGTCGCTGTCGACCATCAAGTGGCCGGCCTTGGACAGGAGCTGGTGGCAATCACGGCTGAGGTGACGCAGCACGATGGTCTTGCCCTCCTCCTCGTACTTTCCGGCCAGCGCCTCGATCGCCTGCAGAGCAGACTGGTCCACCACCCGGCTGTTCGCAAAATCGACGATCACACGCTCGGGATCGCCTGCCACGTCGAAGAGCTCGATGAAACCATCGGTGGAGCCAAAGAACAGCGGACCTTCGATTTCATAGACCTTGGCCCCCTTGTCGCTGGCGGATTCGCGGGTGCGGGCGTGAATGCGGCGCGCGTTGTTCCAGGCATAGGCCAGCGCCGAGACGATCACCCCCACCACCACGGCGATGGCAAGGTCGGTCATCACCGTCACCACGGTCACCAGCACGATCACAAAGGCATCCATCAGCGGCACCTTGGTCATGATCTTGAGACTGTTCCAGGCGAAGGTGCCGATCACCACCATGAACATCACGCCCACCAGCGCCGCCAGCGGGATCTGTTCGATCAGCGGCGAGGCAACGACGATAAAAGTCAACAGGAACAGCGCCGCCGCGATGCCCGCAATCCGGGTGCGGCCACCCGATTTCACGTTAATCATCGACTGGCCGATCATGGCGCAGCCGCCCATGCCGCCAAAGAAACCGGTGACGATATTCGAGGTGCCCTGCGCGATGCACTCCTGGCTGGCACCGCCGCGCTTGCCGGTGATTTCGCCCACCAGGTTCAGCGTCAGCAGGCTTTCGATCAGACCAATGGCGGCCAGGATCACCGCATAGGGCAGGATGATCTCAAGGGTTTCCAGATTGAACGGCGCCAGTGCAGTCCCATAAAGGCCAATGCCATCACCAAAGGGATTGTGAAAGGCCGGAAAGCCGCCTTCGATCGAGGCCAGATCGCCGACCCGCGGCACATCAAGGCCCAGTGCGATCACGAGGATTGCCACGATGCCAATGCCCGCCAGCGGCGCCGGGATCACCGAGGTAATCTTGGGCGTGCCCCAGATAATCGCCATGGTCAGGGCCACCAGCCCCAGCATCATATAAAGCGACAGACCGGACAACCACTCGGTGCCACCGCTGCCGGGGACCTTGAACTGGGTGAGCTGCGCCAGGAAGATCACGATGGCCAGACCGTTCACAAAGCCCAGCATCACCGGATGCGGCACCAGTCGGATGAATTTACCCCAATGCATCACCCCGGCGATCACCTGCAGGATGCCCATCAGCACCACGGTTGCAAAAAGATACTCGACGCCGTGTTCCGCCACCAGCGCCACCATGACCACCGCAAGCGCCCCCGTCGCCCCCGAGATCATGCCGGGCCGTCCGCCGATCAGCGCCGTGATCAACCCCACCATAAAGGCCGCGTAAAGACCCACCAGCGGGTGCACCCCGGCGACAAAGGCAAAAGCCACCGCCTCTGGGACCAGCGCCAACGCTACGGTCAGCCCCGACAGCAGCTCGGTGCGCACGCGGCCCACGGACCAGCCCTCGTCCTGCATGATGGATAGGTTCGGCGGGGAAATACGATTGGCCAAAAGGGCCATGGCGGCGCGTTTCATCAAGAATACCTGCGGTTGGAGGAGGTCACGTTGTGGCCCGCCCCTAGCTGAAACTGGCCTTGGGGGCAAGGCTCGTGATCCGATCTGACCTCCTCTCGCCCTTTGGTTAGTGGGCTGAAATCACCTGCAATAGCGCACTGCCCAAAAACAGACCAAACCCAAAAAGACCATGCGTGATCAGACTGTTCAATCGAGCGCGCCACGGAAAGGCTGTCTTGCGGGCGGCAAATCCCAAACCCATTGCGGGCTGCAACAGGCAAAAGGGCAAGACCACCGTCAATACTCCGTAGCCGAGCGACAGACCAAGGGCCGGTGCCTGAAGCCATCCTGCGCCAACTATGCCCCACAGGCCGAAGGCTAGCGCGCCCCCCACCGCATAGTGAAACATCCAACCCAGCGCGGTTTCAAAACCCCTTGGGGGCATCTTCTTTCCCCCTGCGCCCAGCATCAGGCGTCCTTGGAAAAGACCCAACACCCAGCGTGCGACAAGTCCCCAGTTCGGCCCCGGCACGCCCATCCAGCGGCCTCGCGCCCATGCTGCGACATCAATCAGCGCAGTTGCAACGCTTCCAACGAAAGTGACCTGCCAGATCAGGCTCCAATGTATCTCCATAATTTGCTCCTGTTTCATAACTCAAACTGCTAGAGATCTGAGGTGTGCAAATTCAAGCCAGCTTGAGGTCAAGATGAAATCCCTGGATATCGCCGAGGTTGCCCGGTGCAGCGGCGTCAAACCCTCTGCCCTGCGATACTACGAAGATATCGGCCTGATCCGCGCCGACAGCCGGAAGGGCTTGCGACGTCAGTATGACGACAGCGTTCTGGACCGGCTCGCGCTCATTACCATGGGACGGACCGCCGGGTTCAGCCTGCAAGAGATAGGCGCCATGCTGGGCAATGCAGACGGGTTCGATCTGGACCGCCAAAAACTGCACGCGCGCGCAGATGAGGTCGAGCAGCGCATCCGAGAGCTCCGTGTCCTGTCCCGTGCGCTGCGCCACGTGGCAGATTGCACTGCTCCGGACCACAGTCAGTGCCCCACCTTCCGGCGCATGATGGATAGCGCCTTGATCCGCGCATCGACACCAAAGCGCTGACCTCTCGCACGGGGTCACCTGCGTGCCCAGCCCATCCGGTTTCGGCATCGTGAGACAGCGGGGCTTGCCAAAAGGGCGCCGTCTTGCGCATACCCAAGAAGCAACATCAGCAGGAGAATAGGACGTGACCAAGGACACCATGATCGCCGTCATCGGCGGCTCCGGCATCTACGATATCGACGGGCTGGACGGGGCCGAGTGGGTCAGCGTTGAAACCCCCTGGGGTACGCCCTCGGACCAGATCCTGACCGGCACGCTGGACGGCGTGAAAATGGCCTTCCTGCCGCGGCACGGGCGCGGCCACGTGCATTCCCCGACCGAAGTGCCCTACCGCGCCAATATCGACGCGCTGAAACGGCTGGGCGTTACAGATGTGTTTTCCGTCTCTGCCTGCGGGTCTTTTCGCGAAAACATGGCGCCGGGCGATTTCGTCATCGTCGATCAGTTCATCGACCGCACCTTTGCACGGGAAAAATCCTTCTTCGGGACCGGCTGCGTCGCCCATGTCAGCGTCGCCCACCCCACTTGCGAGCGGCTCAGCGATGCGGCCGAGGCGGCAGCGCGCGATGCCGGGATCACCGTGCACCGCGGCGGCACCTATCTTTGCATGGAGGGGCCGCAGTTCTCCTCGGTGGCGGAATCGAAAATGTACCGCGAAAGCTGGGGCTGCGACGTGATCGGCATGACCAACATGCCCGAGGCCAAACTCGCCCGCGAAGCAGAGCTGTGCTACGCCTCCATCGCGATGGTGACCGATTATGACAGCTGGCACCCCGACCACGGCGCCGTGGACATCACCGAGATCCTGGCCACGCTACAGGGCAACTCCAGCAACGGGCGTGAACTCGTGCGTCGCCTGCCAGGCATTCTGGGCGCCGAGCGCTCGCCCTGTCCGCATGGCTGCGACCGGGCGCTTGAATACGCCATCATGACCGCTCCCGAGAAACGCGACCCTGCGGTTCTGGCCAAACTGGATGCGGTGGCAGGCCGCGTGCTCAGCGCCTGATCGCCCTCCAATCGTCTTGGGCCCGCTCACCGCCGCTCTGCGGCACCGGGCGGCCCAGGATCGCAAGGTTTTCCTTGCATGGGCGGCGCGCTTCGGCCAAACCCCGTGGCGGCTCCGGTGCCCCTTTACCGGTCCGGGCCGCACCCATCCGCGCCATCCGTTCCCGCAAGCAGGAGCCTTCCATGCCCAAGAAAACCGCCGTCAAAGACTACATCCGCACCATCGTCGATTTCCCGCACGAAGGGATCATGTTCCGCGATGTCACCACCCTGTTCGCCGATCCGCGCGGGTTCCGTATGGCCATCGACCAGATGCTGCACCCCTACGCCGGTGAGCGGATCGACAAGGTCGTGGGTCTTGAGGCGCGCGGTTTCATCCTGGGTGGCGCCATCGCTCACCAGCTGAGCGTCGGCTTTGTGCCGATCCGCAAGAAAGGCAAGTTGCCCGGCACCACCATCAGCGAAGAATACCAATTGGAATACGGCGAAGCGATTGTCGAGATCCACGACGATGCCATCCAGCCCGGAGAAAAGGTGCTGGTGGTCGATGATCTGCTGGCCACCGGCGGAACCGCAGGCGCCGGGATCAAGCTGATCGAGCGGCTGGGGGGCGAGATCATCTCCTGTTCCTTCATTGTCGACCTGCCCGATCTGGGCGGCCGCAAGAAGCTTGAGGATCTCGGAATGGACGTCCACGTCCTGTGCGAATTCGAAGGCGACTGAACCGGCCCGCGCCGAAACAGGGTCACGGATTACTCACATCCTGATCACGTTTTGTTGATTGGAAATCATGACGCCGCCGGGCTTAGCTCCGGCGGTTTTCTTGTCAAATCCCTCCCGGCGAAAACCCGCTTCATCCGGACCGCCCCCTCTGCCGTAGGTCTCACGATGCCTGACGAAAGGTGTCGCACAACCGAAACACATGAGGAGACCAAGATGTTCCGCAAGATGATGACGACCACCGCAGCCACGCTGTTTATGGCCGGAGCGGCCTTCGCAGGCGGTCATTCCAAGGATATCGTCGACACCGCTGTCGGCGCCGGAGACTTCAACACCCTGGTCGCTGCCGTCAAAGCCGCCGGTCTGGTGGACACCCTGAAGGGCGAAGGCCCCTTCACCGTCTTCGCCCCCACCGATGCCGCCTTTGCTGCCCTGCCCGAAGGCACGGTCGAAGACCTGCTGAAACCCGAGAACAAGGAAAAGCTGGTGTCGATCCTGACCTACCACGTGGTGCCGGGCAAGGTGATGTCCGGTGACCTTACCGACGACATGAGCGCCGCAACCGTGCAGGGCAGCGCGGTGATGATTGATCTCGACAAGGGTGTGATGGTCAACGATGCCAGCGTGGTCACCGCCGATATCGAGGCCGAGAACGGCGTGATCCACGTGATCGACAAGGTCATCCTCCCGAAGTAACCGCAGACGCGAATTCGTGATGGCGAATTCAGTTGCAGCCCGCCGGCACGCGCCCTAGCGTGCCGGCATGAACACTGCCGCGATCCTGGACAGCCGCTATTCCTGGCTTCGACTTCTTATCACCCTGGCCATTGCAACCGTGGCCAATGTGGGCATGTGGGCGATCATCGTCATCATGCCCGCCGTCGAAGCCGAATTCGGCTCCGGGCGCGCCGCCTCTTCCATGCCCTATACGCTTACCATGGTGGGTTTTGCCCTTGGCAACCTGCTGATCGGGCGGCTGGTGGACAGGTTTGGCATTACCCTCGCGCTGATTGGCGCCGTTGCTGCGACGGCTTCGGGTTATGTGCTCTCCACCTTTGCGCCGACGATGGCGGTTCTGTCTCTCACGCACCTGCTTCTGGGTCTCGGCACAGCAGCAGGTTTCGGCCCTCTGATCGCAGATATCTCGCACTGGTTCCTGCGCCGGCGCGGTATCGCCGTGGCGCTGGTGGCCAGCGGCAATTACCTCTCTGGTGCGATCTGGCCGACGCTGCTTGCCGGGCTGCTGGAGACTGGCGGCTGGCGCATGGTCTATTTCGCCCTGGCCGCGATCACCGTTGCCGTGGTGATCCCGCTTGCACTGCTGCTGCGCCGCCGAGTCCCGGCAGAGGCCTATGCCGCCTCTGATGCCGCCTCGGCGCTCAATGCGCGCAGCACCGGCATGTCCGCGCGCACCCTGCAATGGCTGCTGGGACTTGCCGGGATCGGCTGCTGCGTCGCCATGTCGATGCCCCAGGTGCATATCGTCGCCTATTGCGTCGGCCTTGGCTACGGGCCTGCGGTGGGGGCGGAAATGCTGTCGCTGATGCTGCTGGGCGGTGTGGTTAGCCGGATCCTTTCAGGCCTCGCGGCCGACCGGCTTGGCGGCGTGGCGATCCTGCTGATCGGCTCGGTCCTGCAATGCATCGCACTGTTCTTCTACCTGCCCTTTGACGGCATGGTGCCGCTATATCTGGTGAGCGCGCTGTTCGGCCTCGCGCAAGGCGGCATCGTGCCCAGCTATGCGCTGGTGGTGCGCGAATACATGCCCCCGAAAGAGGCCGGTGCGCGGGTCGGATTCGTGATGATGATGACCATCCTCGGCATGGCTCTGGGTGGCTGGATGTCTGGCTGGATCTACGACGTGACCGGCAACTACCAGATGGCCTTTATCAACGGCATTGCCTGGAACGGGCTGAATATCCTGATCATCGGTTACCTGCTGATGCGCAGCCGCCCGCAGAAACCGTCGGCCACTCCCAGCATCGCCTGACCCTTCACCCGCGCCCTGCCGAACGGTGCGCCCTGCGCACAGCGGGCTTTGCCCGCTGCCGGACCCAAAGCTGTGAGCGTTCTGGCAAAACCAGATCCTTCGGGCGCGGGAGAGCTACGTTGTCAGGTGCCCTGCCGCAACACCGCGCCGGGATTCATGATGCCTTGGGGATCGAGCGCCGCCTTAATGGCGCGCATCGCTGCCAGTTTTACCGGATCGCCATAGCGCTCCAGATCGCCGGTTTTCATACGCCCGATGCCGTGCTCAGCGCTCATCGACCCGTCGAATTCGGCCACCAGATCATGCACCGTGCGTTTCACATCCTCGCGCAGGTGTTCGTACTCCTTGCGCGTCTTTCCCGCCGCCGGGAAGACGTTGTAATGCAGGTTGCCATCGCCCAGGTGGCCAAAGCAGTTGATCCGCATATCGCCCGATCCCAGTCGGGCGATGGCCTCTCCGCCGCGCGTGATGAAATCCGGGATTTCCGAGATCGGCACCGAGATATCGTGGCTGGAAATCGCGCCGATCAGGCGGTTGGCTTCGGGGATCGTCTCGCGCACCGTCCACAGCGCCTCGCGCTGCGCTGCCGACTGGGCAATCACTCCGTCCTGCGCCAGATCGGCCTCCAGCGCCGCCTCGAACAGGTCCGCAAGCGCCTCTTCCGGGTCCAGCCCGCGCGCCAGCCCCAGCTCGATCAGCACGCACCATTCCGGTGCCTCGGCAAAGGGTTGGCGTACCTGCGGCATGGTTTCTGCCAGAAACGCCAGCCCCTGCCGGTGCATCAGTTCAAAGGCGCTGATCCCTTCGCCCAACTGGTCACGCGCCAGCGACAGCAGCGCAATTGCCGCCTGCGGCGATGGCACCACAAAGACCGCCGTGCCCTGCGCCGCCGGGATCGGTGACAGTTTCAACGATGCCGCAGTGATGACGCCCAAAGAGCCTTCGGAGCCGACAAGAAGATTGCGCAGATCATAGCCGGTGTTGTCCTTCCTGAGGCGCGACAGCCCGTGCCAGATCTCTCCATTGGGCAGCACTGCCTCCAGCCCCAGGCACAGATCGCGGGCATTGCCATAGCGCAGCACATTGACCCCGCCTGCATTGGTCGCAAGGTTGCCGCCAATCCGGGCCGAGCCTTCGGCGGCCAGCGACAGTGGGAACAAGCGTCCGGCCTCAGTCGCGGCCGCCTGCACATCGGCAAGGATCGCGCCCGCTTCGGCAATCAGCACGTTTTCCGCGGGGTAGACGCCGCGGATCGCGGTCATCTTTTCCAGCGACAGCAGGAGGGGCGCCGGGCCTTCCGGCATTACCTGACCGCCTACCAGACCGGTACCGCCGCCATAGGGGACCACCGGCACCCGCGCCTCATGCGCAGCGCGCACCAGCGTTGCGACCTGTTCGGTGGAGTGCGGCAGGGCCAGCAACCCCGCCTGCCCCTGATACCTTCCACGCGGCTCTTCCAGATAGCGTGGATCGGCGGGGCGCAAAACGCCCTCAGGCAACTGATCGGCAAGGCGGGCGACAAAGGCGGAATCGGCAGAATTCAGTGTCATGAAACCTGCATGTCCAATTGCGCCTCCCAAGGCAAGACTGCTTACTCGTCTTTGCGCAGATAAGAGGGGCGCAGCACATGGATCGTCGGCCTGTCCGGCAGGCTGCGCAGCGACACAGTGATATCTGCCGCGCCATCCTGCACCACGTCGAACTCCGGCCCGATCTGCGACAGGAAACGCTCCAGCGAGTAGTCGGTGAACCAATGCATCGGCAGGATTACCGAGGACCGCAGCCGGTTCAACACCTCGACCATTTCAGGCAGCGCCAGGGTCATGCCGCCATCCACGGCGGCCATCACCACATCAAGTCGCCCCAGCGCCGCGAACTGCTCTGGTGTCGGCACGTGGTGCAGATGGCCTAGGTGCCCGATGCACAGCCCGGCGACCTCAAACACGAAAATCGAATTCCCGGCCACCTCGACCCCATCGCTGTAGGCAGAGCGGATATCGGTGGGCACGTTGCGGATCAGCATTTCACTCAGGTCCAGATGGTGGCTGATCCCCTCACCAAAGGCACCCCAGCCTTCCAGCACATGCGGGATGGCCGGATCGGGGTGGGCGGTCCAATGGGTTTCATGAGCGTGGTTCATGGTGACCACATCCGGGATGAAATCGGCCGATCCGGTAAAGCCGGTGAAGTCGGTCACCACGTTCAGTCCACCTTCGGTCTGGATCAGGAAACTGGCGTGCGACAGATACCGGATCCGCACCGAATGTTCCGACACCGGGTCCTGCCAGCTGGCCTTGTGCAGATAGGCGATCCCCGGGGCCGCCTCAGCGAGAGCAATGCAATGGCTGGCCCGGCGTTCCTGCGCGGCCAGCGGAGCGGCGAAGATTGCCAAGACTACGAGCGAAACCAGATACTGAACAAAAACACGCATGGCAGAAGTGTAGCGCACTCGCCCTTTCTGTCAGCCTGTTTTCCGCAAAATCAGCATAAGTGAGCCTCTGCCGCCCAGACACTGCCCCGAGTTATGCGCCGCTGCGCTCTGATCTTGTCGGCAAACACTCCCGCCCGGCCCGCGGCATTCACAGAATGCCCCTGCCCCGTTGGGCCGGGCGCCGCACAGGGTGCGGCGCTGCACCGTGCAACGCGCGGCGCCATGCCCAAGGCCGCTAGCGCGCATCGGCGCAGCCGGTGCACCTACGGGCGTGGGAGGGCTCGCCCTCATACTTCGAATAGGTATTTCTAAGCCTGACCAACCAGGGTCTTGCCGCGCCTATCGTGGCGCAACGAGGCGTAGAGCACATGCGTGCGCCAGCGGCCATTGATCTGCAGATAGGATTGCGCCACGCCTTCGTATTTGAAGCCTGAGCGTTCCAGCAAACCGCGCGAAGCCACGTTTTCCGGCAAGCAGGCTGCCTCGATTCGGCTGAGGTCCAGCTTGCCAAAGGCATGATGCACCACCGCGCCAATCGCCTCGGCCATGTAACCACGCCGCGCAAAGGGCTGCCCGGTCCAGTATCCAAGGGTACCCGCCTGCGCTGGACCGCGGCGGATATTATCCAGCGTGATCGCCCCCACCAGCGTCTGATCCGAGCGCCGGACCAGGAACAGCGGCAGCGCCGAGCCGGAGGACACCGCCCGCTGCGCCCAGTAGACCCGGTTGGTAAAGGCCTTGCGGCTGAGGTGATCCGGCGCCCAGACCGGCTCCCAAGGGACAAGGTAGTCCTGGCTTTGCAGCCGCAACGCCGCCCAGCCGTGAAAATCGCCGTGCACCGGCGGTCTGAGCGTCAGACGTTCTGTTTCAAGCCGGACTTTACGGCGGGACAGCAGCATCAGGCAGCGCGCCTCTCCTGCAGCCGCGCCAGACTGGGCGCATCAGCGACCGGACCATAAAGCGCCAACGCCGCCGGTGCCGCGACCGCAAGGCGTTCGGCCAAAGCCCGCACCCCGGCGACGGTTACCGCGTCAATGCGGGCGACTGTATCCTCCAGCGGTGGCACCCGGTCCCAGATCTGCACCAGACGGGCCAGACGTTCGGCCCGGTTCGACGGGCTTTCCAGCCCCATCAGCATGCCGGCCTTCATCTGGGCGCGCGCGCGCGCAACTTCGTCTTCGCGCATATCTTCGGCGGCGCGCTTCATTTCGTCGATGGTGATATGCGCCAGATCGGCAAGCTGATCGCCCGAAGTTCCTGCATAAATCGTCGTCGAACCGGTATCCGCATAGGCGCCTGCCTGCGCAAAGATAGTATAGCAAAGACCCCGCTTTTCCCGGATTTCCTGGAACAGGCGCGAGGACATGCCGCCGCCAAGGGCGCTGGCATAGATCTGCGCGGTGTAGATCTCATCATCGCGGTAGCCGGGGCTTTCAAGAGCCAGCGCAAAATGAGCCTGCTCCAGCTGCTTATCCCGCCGCGCCTCGCCGCCACCGGTAAAGCGCGCGGCATCCGGTTCCGGTACTGGCCGTGGCGCCATATGGCCGAACTGCGCCTCGGCCAGCCGCACCAGCGCGTCGTGATCCACCGCACCGGCCGCAGCCAGAATCATCTGTCCCGGTCCGTAGTGCTGATCGACAAAGCCTTGCAGGTCATTACGGGAAAAGCTGCGAATGCGTTCTGCCGGGCCAAGAATGGTGCGCCCCAGCGCCTGATCGCGATAGCTTTCTTCCTGCAACCAATCAAAGATCACATCGTCCGGCGTATCCAGCGCCTGACCGATCTCCTGCAGGATCACTCCGCGCTCGACCTCAATCTCACGCGGGTCGAACACCGGATTGAGCAGAATATCCCCGATCACATCCATCGCCAGCGGCACGTCATCCTTCAGAACCCGCGCGTAATAGGCTGTAACCTCGCGGCTGGTATAGGCGTTGATATAGCCTCCCACATCCTCGATCGCCTCGGCAATCTGCAGCGCCGACCGGGTCTTAGTCCCCTTGAAGGCCATATGCTCAAGAAAATGGGCGATCCCGTTCTGTTCAGGCCGCTCGTGGCGGCCGCCTGCTGTCACCCAGATCCCGATAGAGGCGGATTCCAGCCCCGGCATGTTCTCCGAAACGATGCGGAACCCGTTGGCGAGTGTGTGTTGCTGGACTGTCAATTCGCGATGTTCTTTCTGATATGCGCCTCAAGGGCGGCCAGATCGTTGTCGATGCGGGTGACGCGCTCGTCGCGCTCATAAAGATCCGCCATGCGGGCGGGCAGCGGCGGGTGGATACCACTCGCCTCTTCCACCGCGGCTGGAAATTTCGCCGGGTGGGCCGTCGCCAGCGTCACCATGGGGATATCGGCAACGCGCAGCTGGTTTGCAACCTTCACACCAACGGCGCCGTGGGGGCACAGCAGTTCGCCCGAGGCGGCCCATTCGGCTTTGATCGTCGCCATGGTTTCTTCTTCCGAGGCGCGGCCCGAAACATAGGTCTCCTGCAGCGCCTGCATGGCGCCCTGGCTGACCTCAAAGCCGCCCGTCTTCAGCTCATCCATCAGTTGACCCACGGCAGCGCCATCCTGCCCGTAGGCGTAGAACAGTGCACGTTCAAAGTTGGAAGAGACCTGAATGTCCATCGACGGGCTGATCGAGGGGATGGTGTCACCCTTGAAATAGCCCTGCCCCGAGAGGCAGCGGTGCAGAATGTCGTTCTGGTTGGTGGCGACCACCAGCTGGTCGATGGGCAGGCCCATCTGTTTGGCGATATAGCCCGCGAAGATGTCACCAAAGTTGCCCGTGGGCACGGTGTAGCTGATCTTGCGATGCGGCGCGCCAAGGCTGACAGCAGAGGAGAAGTAATAGACCACCTGCGCCAGCACGCGGGCAAAGTTGATCGAGTTCACCCCGGCAAGGCGTACGCTGTCGCGGAACTCAAAATCGTTGAACATGTCCTTGACCGCCGCCTGACAGTCGTCGAAGTCGCCTTCGACCGCAAGCGCGTGCACGTTGCTGTCCGCAGGGGTTGTCATCTGGCGGCGCTGCACCTCGCTGACGCGGCCATGGGGGTAAAGGATGAAGACATTGACCGCATCCAGCCCCCGGAAAGCTTCAATCGCGGCAGAGCCGGTATCGCCAGAGGTGGCGCCGACGATGGTCACGCTTTCGCCGCGGCGTTTCAGGGCGACTTCGAAGAGCTGACCGATCAGCTGCATCGCGAAGTCTTTGAACGCGAGGGTCGGGCCGTGGAACAGCTCCAACAAGAAATGATTGGGCGCCAGCTGTTTCAGCGGCGCGCGGGCAGCGTGACCAAACCCGGCATAGGCCTTGGCGATGATCTCGCGGAATTCGTCATCGGTGAAGCAATCGCCGAGGAAGGGACGCATCACCCGGAAGGCGGTTTCCTCGTAAGACAGGCCCGACAGGGCCGCGATCTCATCATGGCTCATCTGCGGGATCTCGGCGGGCACATAAAGGCCGCCGTCGCGGGCCAGCCCGGTCAGCATCGCCTCTTCGAACGTCAGCTCGGGCGCCTGCCCGCGGGTGGAGATGTATTTCATCGCTTCAGCCTTCGGATTTGGCGCGGTTGCGCCACAGGAAATAGGCGGTCATCGCGGCCCAGATAAAGGCCAGCGAAAACCAGGTGAGTGCATATTGCAAGTGGTCATTGGCAATGCCCGATATGGTGACGGGCTGCGGCAGGGTCGCGCCGGGATCCACTACGTCCGAGCGCAGCTCGCGCAAGATCACCATCGCCGGTTCGGTGCCCAGCTCTGCCGCCATCGGCGCAACGTCGCGGGCATACCAGATGTTCTTTTCCGTGTCCGGCTCCGGTGTGAACCCGTCCACCTCGACCGGCCAGTGCAGGTTGCCGATCACGGTCGCGAGGCCGGTGGTGCGGGTCTCATCCTTGCGGCTGGCGATGATGAAGCCACGGTCCAGCAGCAGGCGACGACCGCCGTCGGTCACGAAAGGCGCGATAACGCGATAGCCCGCGCCGGTGCCCTGGATCGAGGTCAGAACGTGCAATTCACCCGGCAGGATCTCGCCCTCAAGACGCACAGGCAAGTATTTGTCACGCTCCGGGTCCAGCACCTCGGGCAAGGGGCCGGGGGCATCCGCAATGCGCGCTTCGATGGTGGCCAGGATATCTTCCTTCCAGGCCAGGCGCTGCATCTGCCAGATCCCAAGCGATAGCAGCGCCAATAGGCCCAGCCCGCCAACAAGGGATAGAAAGATAAACCGCCGCATCGCGTCCTCATCGCCAATGAAAAGCGCGCGGAGGAAGCCCCCGCGCGCTGCGTTTCTTACGGGCTGTCTGCGGATTTTGGAACCACAAACCTGTACCCGCTACAATTTCCGGTGTCGCCCGGGTCGGCTTAGTGCGCCAGACCTGCGGTGCCCCAGACGTAGACCGCTACGAAGAGGAACAGCCAGACAACGTCAACGAAGTGCCAGTACCAGGCAGCGGCCTCGAAACCGACGTGCTGCTCGGGGGTGAAGTCACCTTTCAGCGCACGGATAAGGCAAACCGTCAGGAAGATGGTGCCGATGATCACGTGGAAACCGTGGAAACCGGTGGCCATGAAGAAGTTCGAGTAGAACTCATCAGCGCCGAATTCCCAGCCTTCGTGCAGCAGGTGCGCGTATTCATAGCCCTGCAGGAAAGTGAAGAAGAGGCCCAGAACGATACCGATGGACAGGCCCTGAACCAGCGCCTTGCGGTCATTGTTGTGCACCAGTGCGTGGTGCGCCCAGGTCACGGCACAGCCGGACAGCAGCAGGACCAGGGTGTTGATCAGCGGCAGGTGGAAGGCATCGACCGGATAGATGTCGGGCTGCACATAGGAGGTGCCGACATAGGTTTCCATCGGGTAGATGGCGTGTTTGAAGAACGACCAGAACCAGGCGAAGAAGAACATCACCTCGGACATCACGAAGAGGATGAAGCCATAACGCAGGCCGATGCGGACCACCGGGGTGTGATCGCCCTGACGGCTTTCGGCCACCACTTCGGACCACCAGGCGAACATGACATAGAGCACCATCGCCAGGCCGCCCCAGAACAGCCATGCCGTGATGCCATGCATCCACAGCACTGCGCCGAACAGCATTGCAAACCCGCCTACGGAGCCCAGAAACGGCCAGATCGACGGCGGCAGAATATGAAAGTCGTGATTTTTAGCATGCGCCATTTAAGTGTCCCTCACCTAGCGGCCTAGTTCGTGGTTATGCCTGCCCCGGCTTTATCACCGGTGTCGAGAGCGGCATAGCCCTCGGGCAGATCGATTTCATAGAACGTGTACGAAAGCGTGATCGTATGCACGTATTTTGCGTCCCGGTCGTTGACGATTTCCGGATCCACAAAGAAGGTCACGGGCATCTGCACCCGCTCCCCCGGTTGCAGCACCTGCTCTGTGAAGCAGAAACAGGCGATTTTCTCAAAGTAGCCACCGGCCGAATAAGGCGTCACGTTATACGCTGCCTGCCCCGCGACAGGGCGGTCGGTGGGATTGTATGCTTCGTAGAACGCCAGACCGGTCTCGCCGATCTTCAGCTCCATCTCGCGCTGCACCGGTTTGAACTCCCAGGGCATGTCGCGTTCCTTGGAACCGTCAAAGCGCACCGTGATGGTCTGATCCAGCACAGTATCCGCGCCTTGCTCGGCCACGCCGGTGACGCCGCCAAATCCGGTGACCCGGCAGAACCAGTCGTAGAAGGGCACCGACGCCCAGGACAGCCCGCCCATCAGCGCGACCACGCCGACCAGTTGCAGAACCGTTTTCTGAGGTCCTTTGATCGCCATCAGCCCTGCCCCGCCTGTGATTGGGTCTGCGGGAATTTGAAGCCGTTCGAGGTGACCTTGACCATGGTCAGAGCCAGCACCAGCACCACAAAGGCGCCCAGCAGCAGACCAACGCCCATGTTGCGCCCGAGGCGCCGTTTGTGCAGTTCATGTTCCTTGCGCAAAGCCATATTACCAGCCTCCCAGACCATAGGGTTTCAACAGGGCTTCGACGAGAATCGCGCCGAAGTGCAAAAAGAGGTAGAGCAGTGACAGCTTGAAGAAACTGCGCTCAGCCTTGAAATTGTCGGCCTCGCTGTCGTCCTCATCGCGGCGGAAGATCTTCCAGGCGCCGTGCAGGAACAGCGCGTTCAGCACCACGGCCACGGCCAGATAGACCGGACCACCGATGCCCGAGAACGCGGTGCCCACAGCCAGAATCGCCAGCAGGATGGTGTAGACGAGGATATGAACGCGGGTGGCGCGGCGACCGTGGGTCACGGTCAGCATCGGAACGCCCGCATCATCGTAATCCGAGCGCATGAACAGCGCCAGCGCCCAGAAGTGCGGCGGCGTCCACATGAAGGTCAGCGCGAACATCAGCCAGGGTTCAACCGACATGGTGCCGGTGGCGGCGATCCAGCCGATCACCGGCGGGAAGGCCCCGGCGGCACCGCCGATGACGATGTTCTGCGGCGTCGCCCGCTTCAGCCACATGGTGTAGATGACGACGTAAAAGAAGATAGTGAAGGCCAGAAACGCACCGGCAAAGAGGTTCGTCGCCAGTCCCAGCATGATGCAGGAAAGGCCCGAAAGCGCCAGACCAAGGCTCAGCGCCTCGCCCTTGTCGACCTTGCCTGCGGGAATCGGGCGCGACTTGGTACGTTTCATCACCTGATCGATATCCGCATCCCACCACATGTTGAGCGCGCCAGAGGCGCCACCACCGATGGCAATGAACAGAATCGCGGCAAATCCGATGACCGGATGCACACCAACCGGAGCAGCCAGCAGGCCGACGAGGGCCGTAAACACGACCAGTGACATCACGCGCGGCTTCAGCAGGGCGAAATAATCGCCAAAGCTGGGCTCGTCTTCGCGGATGGTGCTGGCATTGATGCTTGCGTCGCTCATGTCAGTCTCTTCGGCCACTGAAGGATGGCCGCGCGGGCGCATCCTCGTTGCATTTAAGATGGTGCTATGGGCGCTACCATCGCGGCGCGCCCATGTTCGGGGCCGGACGTTCCGGCCCCTGCTTTAGTCAGTTGGAGGCAACCTGATAGGACTGCGGCAGACCCGCATATTCCTCGATCGCGCCGTCCAGCCATGCGTCATAGGCTTCCTGGCTGACCACTTTTACAGTGATCGGCATATAGGCGTGGTCCTTGCCGCAGAGTTCAGAGCACTGACCGAAGTAGATGCCTTCTTTGGTGGGCTTGAACCACAGTTCAGCCAGACGGCCGGGAACCGCGTCCTGCTTCACGCCGAAGGCAGGCATCGCCCAGGAGTGGATCACGTCGGCGCCGGTCACCTGCATCACGATGGTCTTGCCAACGGGGACAACAACAGCGGTGTCGGTTGCCAGCAGGTACTCGTCCTCGGCATAGCCGTAATCGGCCAGTTCGTCCTTGGCGAGGAGGAAGCTTTCATAGCCAAACTCGTGGTCGACGTATTCATAGCCCCAGTACCACTGGTAGCCGGTTACTTTGATGGTGACGTCGGCTTCGGGAATTTCCTGCTGGCGGAACAGTTCCGGCAGCGAGAAGGAGCCGATGAAAACCAGGATCAGGATCGGGATCACGGTCCATGCGATTTCGATCGGAGTGTGGTGGGTGAACTGCGCCGCGTTGGGGTTCGCGCGCTTGTTGAAGCGAACGATTGCGAACAGCAGCAAACCAGCCACAAAAACGCAGATGGCGGTGATGATCACCAGGATCAGCCCGTCCAGCATGTGAATGCCTTCCGCCAGTTCAGTTGCGGCCGGCTGGAAACCCAGACCGCCGTTGGTCGGCTTACCAATGGATTCAAGACCTTCTTGCGCTGTGGCTGGAAGGCTTGAGAGGCCAGCGAAAAGGCCCGAAAGCATCAAAGCATTCTTCATATCGTGTCCTGATCGTTTGATCGCGTTATTAGCTGCTACCGGTAACGTCGCTGGAAAGCTTGATTCCATAAAACGCACCGAACCCGTTGTCTTTGACGCTGCTTAAAATCATATTCCAACGTGCAGATAAAGAGGCAGGCGAGCGGCAAAGCGTCGCTTTCTTGATTTAGATCAAAAAAAACCGCCGTCGCGAAGAGGATTTGAGACATGGAAACCACGGCCTACCGCCCGTTTGAGACCAGCCTCCCCGAGGATGAGGCGCTTGGCGTGCTGCGCAGCGCCACTCAAGGGGCCGACGATGGCGAGATTTTTGCCGAGCGGCGCAAATCGGAGGCGCTGGTGTTTGATGACGGGCGGCTGCGCAGCGCCAGTTACGATGCCTCCGAAGGCTTTGGCTTGCGGGCGGTCAATGGCGATGTGGCGGGCTACGCCCATTCCACCGACGTGTCGATCAGCGCTCTGACCCGCGCCGCGGAAACGGCGCGCCTTGCGGTGGGCGATGGCGGCGGCACCTATGCCGAACCACCTGCGGCCACCAACAGACATCTTTACGCCGACACCGATCCGATCAGCGCGCTGCCCTTCCCGGTGAAGGTCGAGACCCTGCGCGAGATCGACGCGTTCGCCCGCGATCTGGATCCTCGGGTGGTTCAGGTCTCGGCGACGCTGGCGGCCTCCTTGCAGGAAGTAGAGATCCTGCGCGCCGACGGGGTACGGGTGCGCGACGTGCGCCCGATGACCCGGCTCAATGTCTCGGTGATCGTGGAACAGGACGGCCGCCGCGAAAGTGGCTCGGCCGGAGGCGGTGGTCGGGTTGGTCTGGACGGGTTGATTGATCCCGTTAGTTGGCAGGCCAAAGCCCGCGAAGCGCTGCGAATCGCGCTGGTCAATCTTAAAGCAGTGCCTGCACCCGCCGGGGAGATGGAAGTCGTGCTTGGGCCGGGCTGGCCGGGTATCCTCTTGCACGAGGCCATCGGTCACGGTCTTGAGGGCGATTTCAACCGCAAGGGCAGTTCGGCCTTTGCCGGGCTGATGGGGCAGCGGATTGCCTCGCCGGGGGTCACAGTGCTTGACGATGGCACCATCCCGGATCGGCGCGGCTCGATTACGGTCGACGATGAAGGTACCCCTAGCCAGAAAACCACTCTGATCGAGGACGGCATTCTGGTTGGCTTTATGCAGGACCGCCAGAACGCCCGCCTGATGGGGGTTGAGGCCACCGGCAACGGACGCAGGCAAAGCTATGCCCACGCCCCCATGCCGCGGATGACCAACACCTATATGATGGGCGGCGATGCCGATCCGGCAGACCTGGTGGCCGGAATCAAGGACGGGATCTGGGCCGTGGGATTCGGCGGTGGCCAGGTAGACATCACCAACGGCAAGTTCGTGTTTTCCTGCACCGAGGCCTACCGCGTGCAGAACGGCAAGGTCGGCGCACCGGTGAAGGGCGCCACCCTGATCGGCGATGGCGCCACCGCGCTGCAGCAGATTCGCGCTCTCGGCAATGACATGGAACTGGATCCCGGCATGGGCAATTGCGGCAAGGCAGGCCAATGGGTACCCGTCGGAGTCGGCCAACCCTCTGTTCTAATGGGGGGACTCACCGTTGGCGGGGCAGCAATCTAAGTAAAGATTCCCCGACCAAACCCTTCGGAGTTGAGCACAAAACGGACCCAACGGTCCGTTTTCTTGCGTGACTGTATCAGAAACTGAATCAGTCTTGCCGCCGGGAAGAGGGCGCCATTCGCGATCGCGCCAACTTTTTTCATTTAAAAACAAATAGCTATTCAAAGAATTCGAAAATCTTCGGAAAATTAAGGGTCATTCACCACCTGTTAACCCGTCAAGGTTAATTCTAATTGTGCAAACAGGCGGAGCAACGGATGACCGAAGAAGCATATTCTTCCACTCACCCCCCACTCCCACCCACCACGGAAGATCTCCGGCGTTCGTGGCTTCGCCTTTTGCGCTCCAGACGGGTAGGTCCGGCTACATTTTACCGGCTGCTGTCTGAACACGGTTCAGCGCAGAATGCGCTGGAAGCGTTGCCTAAAATGGCACGTTCCGCTGGGCTCAAAGGGTATGAAATATGCCCTTCCGATGCGGTAGACGCCGAAATAAATGTCGCAAAAGCCGCCAAAGCGCGGCTTTTGTGCTTTTCGGATCCTGAATATCCCGCTCCGCTTGCGCACCTGAAAGACGCACCGCCCGCGCTTTGGGCCATTGGCAACCTGTCCTTGCTGCAACGTCCCATGATTGCCATCGTCGGGGCCCGCAATGCCTCCTCCCTCGGGACGCGAATGGCGCGGGCACTGGCGCATGATCTCAGTGCCGCAGGATATGTGGTCGTCTCCGGGCTGGCGCGCGGCGTGGACACCGCCGCGCATCTTGCCGCCCTGCCCTCCGGTACCATTGCCGTCATGGCAGGCGGCGCTGATGTAATTTATCCTTCGGAAAACAACCGTCTGGGCAAGAGCATCGGCGAGCAGGGTCTGATCCTGTCCGAACAACCCATGGGCCTGGCACCGCAAGCCCGCCATTTCCCGAAACGCAACAGAATCATTGCGGGGCTGGCCCAGGCCGTTGTGGTGGTCGAGGCCGCAGCCAAATCCGGCAGCCTGATTACCGCCCGCGACGCGTTAGATCTGGGCCGCGAGGTGCTGGCGGTTCCTGGCCATCCCTTCGATGCCCGCGCTTCGGGCTGCAACATGCTGATCCGCGACGGGGCGCAATTGGTGCGCAATGCCGCAGACGTGATCGCCGCGCTGCCGCCGGTGGAACAGCCTGCCCCTCTTTCAGGCTCTACCGATCAGCCTGACGCGCCACCTGCCAACGCAGGCCTCGCGGATCTGCCGCCGCCGCCTCCCGAACGGCGAAGCCTGCGCGAAACAGCCGCGCTGCATCAACAGGTTCTGGCCCGGCTCGGTCCCTCTCCCACGCCGGAGGATCAATTGCTGCAGGACCTATCTGTCGCGCCAAAGGAGCTGTCCTCGGTCCTGACCGAACTGGAACTGGATGGCGCAGTCGACCGCCATCCCGGGGGCATGCTGTCCCGCCCGCCCGGAAGGGACGAAGGATGACGTGGGCCAGCCGATCCGGGCAAGCAACCCGGTCCTCACAGCTTGCCCTACATGGCGCAAAACATGGTGCAAAGGCAGCGCAACGCATGCGTCCAAAGCCCACGGATTGACAATCTCCCCTTGCGCGCCACATGTTGCCCCGCCATAGAACGCGCAGTATCCGCCCCTCAAGAGGTCCTGAATTTACATGCCAGTTGTTGTCGTCGAATCCCCGGCCAAGGCCAAAACAATCAATAAATACCTGGGCTCTGACTACACTGTGCTGGCGTCTTACGGACACGTCCGTGACCTGCCGCCAAAGGATGGGTCGGTCGATACCGAGCATGAGTTTGACATGAAATGGGAGGTCGGAAACGACAGCCGCAAACACGTCAAGGCCATCGCCGACGCTCTGAAAGAAGACAACGCCCTGATTCTCGCGACTGACCCTGATCGCGAAGGAGAAGCGATCAGCTGGCACCTGCAGGAAGCGCTGACCAAGCGCCGGTCGATCAAGAAGGACACACCGGTGAGCCGCGTGACCTTCAACGCGATCACCAAGGAAGCTGTCGCCGAAGCGATGAAAAACCCGCGTCAGGTGGATATGCCGCTGGTCGAGGCCTATCTGGCCCGCCGCGCGCTGGATTACCTCGTGGGCTTCAACCTGTCGCCGGTGCTGTGGCGCAAACTGCCCGGCGCACGGTCTGCGGGCCGTGTGCAATCGGTCTGCCTGCGTCTGATCGTTGAACGCGAGATGGAGATCGAAGCCTTCAATCCGCGCGAATACTGGTCGGTGAAGGCGCAACTTTCGACCCCGCGCGGGCAGGAATTCGAAGCGCGCCTGACGGTCCTGGGCGGCGACAAGCTGGATAAATACAGCCTCGCCAACTCCACTGCCGCAGACCTGGCAGTCAAAGCAGTTTCCAGCCGCGACCTGAAGGTGCAATCGGTGGAGGCAAAGCCTGCCTCCCGCAACCCTTCTGCACCCTTCATGACCTCCACCCTGCAGCAGGAAGCCAGCCGCAAGTTCGGCATGGGCGCGCGCCAGTGTATGAACGCGGCCCAGCGCCTTTATGAGGCAGGCTATATCACCTATATGCGGACCGACGGTATCGACATGGCGCCCGAGGCGGTACAGGCCGCCCGCGCCGAGATCGAAACCCGCTATGGCGCCGACTACGTGCCGTCCTCGCCACGCATCTACAAGAACAAGGCCAAGAACGCCCAGGAAGCGCACGAATGTATCCGCCCCACGGATATGAGCCGCGATGCCAAAAGCCTGAAGGTCAGCGAAGAAGAGCAGCGCAAGCTTTATGATCTGATTTGGAAGCGCACGATCGCCTGCCAGATGGAAGGCGCCCGGATGGAGCGCACCACCGTCGATATCGGATCAGGCGACGGTCAGGTGGTGCTGCGCGCAACTGGTCAGGTGGTGCTGTTCGACGGTTTCATGCGCGTCTACGAAGAAGGCCGCGACGATGTGGTGGACGAGGACGACAAGCGCCTGCCGCAAATCATGAACGGCGAAAACGTCAACTTTGCCTCCTCGCTGGCAGCGCAGGCGGAAAAAGCGGGCAAGGACGCCGCGATCCTGTCGGAGAACGCCGCCGTTCTGGGCCTGCAGCACCACACCCAGCCGCCACCGCGTTATACCGAGGCGACGCTGGTCAAGAAGATGGAAGAACTGGGCATCGGCCGTCCGTCGACCTATGCCAGCGTGATCACCACGATCCAGGACCGCGAATACGTCCGCAAGGAAAAGAACCGCCTGTTCCCCGAGGACAAGGGCCGGATCGTCACCATCTTCCTACTGAACTTCTTCAAACGCTACGTGGAATACGATTTCACCGCCGCGCTGGAGGAACAGCTGGATGACGTCAGCGCCGGTGAGGCCGATTACAAGGACATCCTGAGCAATTTCTGGCGCGACTTTTCCGCTGCGATTGCCGAGACATCGGATCTGCGGATCTCCGAGGTGCTGGATGTGCTGGACGATGCGCTGGCGCCGCAGCTCTACCCGCCGCGCGAAGATGGCACCGACCCGCGCATCTGCCCCAAATGCGGCGCGGGCCAGCTGCACCTGAAGACTTCGCGCACCGGCGGTTTTGTTGGCTGCGGCAACTACCCGGAATGCAACTACACCCGCCCGATCTCTGGCGAAGGCGCCGAAGGCTATGAGCGGGTCCTTGGCGAGGATGACGGTGACGAGATCCACCTGAAATCCGGCCGCTTTGGCCCCTATGTCCAGCGCGGCGAGACCACGCCGGAAAACAAGAAGCCGCCACGCTCATCCCTGCCAAAACAGGGCCGTGATTATCTGCCGGGCTGGGGCCCGAACGAGATCACTCTGGAGCAAGCCGTAACGCTGCTGACCCTGCCGCGCCAGATCGGGGAACACCCCGATGGCGGCATGATCGCCTCGAACCTTGGCCGGTTCGGTCCTTACATCATGCACCAGCGCCCGGATGAAGAAAAACCGGTTTACGTGAACCTGAAAGAGACGCTGGATGTCTTTGAAATCGGGATGAACCGGGCGGTGGAAATGCTGGCCGAGAAACGCGCCAACCCGGGCCGTGGCCGCCGCGCTGCTGCCAAGCCGCTGAAAGAACTGGGCGAACACCCCGAAAGCGGCGGCGCTATTAGCATCATGGACGGTCGTTATGGGCCTTACGTCAAATGGGAGAAGGTGAACGCCACCCTGCCCAAGGACGTAGAGCCCAAGGATGTTACCGTGGAAATGGCGGTGCAGCTGATCGCCGACAAAGCGGGCAAGACCAAGAAGAAAGCCCCGGCGAAAAAGGCCGCGCCCAAGAAGGCCGCTGCAAAGAAAACCACCGCCAAGAAACCTGCGGCGAAAAAGACAGCCAGCAAGAAGACCGCAGCCAAAGACGCAGGCGACAGCTAGGCTCGACCTTCGCCACACATGACTACCCTTGCCCGGCCAGAAACCGGGTGGCTCCCGCCGGACCGGGTCACAGTAAAGAACTGTGACCGTTCCGTTGGGCCCGGCGCCGCTGACGCGGCGTGGTCCGGGCTGGCCATCTTTGCACAACCCAAATTCAAGCTCGTCCAGGCGGCATTCTAGGTTCAGCGCCTAGGCGCGATCCCACAGCATGCCTGACGAAGCCTCCCAAGCGGCTGGGTTCGCCAGAGGCGGCCGTTTGTTACGCCGGTGACGCCGGACGAGGTTCGCAGCCGCAGCGCCGGAAATGCAGGGTCTGGCGGCACTTGGCGCGGGCTGTCCCTGCATCAGAAACGGCAGGCGTTTTCGCAGGCTGGCGCGGTTTTCCGGCGACAGGCCTGCCAGTGCGATGGGGCCCGGTAGAAAACTCTCGACCGGCGCGCCTTCGGCGAAGAGGATTTCGTGCCGTTTGAGCATCAGGTGCCAGTAGTGATGCCTCGCTTGCACCACCGGCTGGGTGACGCCCGGCAGATCGATCATCTTCGTTGCCGGGACAAAGACCTGATCCGTTCCAAACATCCGGCCTGCAATGGGCGAGTCGAACAAAACCCGGTGCTGCGGCGACAGATAGAGATCGCGTTCCGGAAATCCCGCACCCAGCGCCTTTTCCCGAAGCCGGATCGGGGAGGTCCGCCGCCCCGCTGACACGGTTTCCTGCCCCAGCCAGATCAGGGGTTGAAACCCATGATCCAGCGTTTCCACGAGATCGCCGACCGACAGGCGCTCCACCGGGACCTCCCCGGCCGCTGCGCGTATCCGCGTTCCTTCAAGGAAGCAGACAACAAAAGCATCGGCTTCGCGGTCGACATAGGCATGGGTGCCCGCGTCATTAACGATGCCGGTGAACGTCATCGAGCGAATGCCGCCATCATTCAGCACATCGTTTTTGGCCGACCCCACCAGGAAGGGCGCCAGAAAGGTGCGCCCGGACATATCCTGCAGCAACAGAATCTCGGCCGCGGCTGTGGAGCCGTCATTGAAGACGAGATCGACTTGGTAATCGATGACACTGTCGAGCCCCGACGCGATGCCATCAAAGATCACATCTTCGGGAGACCAGCCGTAATCATTGCTGGAAACCGCACCGTCACCGCTTGGATCATCGAGAGTGAGATAGTCCAACTGCTGATACAAGGGAGATCCAGCAGAGCCGAAGGTCATGCCCACCAGCGCGGCCGCATTCTCGGCCACCGCATCCTGTTCGTCAGGATCCAGATCGGCCATAGCCCCCAGATTGATAACTTCGATTGTTTTCTGAGCCAATACAGGGCTCCTACACGCAACATATTCAACTATTCCAACATTAGCCCAACAACTCTTAACATTCCCCTTTCCGGAAACCCGTTTCGCTGAGCATCATTGACAGTAGGTCCTGGCACGGCCATGCCACGGGACACCGGTGGTCACGGCGTCGGTCATGGGAACCTGGCTCCGTAGAAATACGCGTTTTTCTCCGTATTATTGACTCTGCCGACGCCGAGGCGCAGAACCCTCTCCAATAGGCAGTTTAGGGAGAACTCCGTGAAAAAAGTCTACTCCAACGCCGCCGAAGCGCTTGACGGGCTGCTTCATGACGGCATGTTCATCGCCGCCGGGGGCTTTGGCCTCTGCGGTATTCCAGAGCTTCTGCTGGACGCGATCAAAGACGCCGGCACCAAGGATCTGACCTTCGCCTCCAACAACGCGGGCGTTGATGATTTTGGCATCGGCATCCTGCTGCAGACCAAGCAGGTGAAAAAGATGATCTCCTCCTACGTGGGTGAGAACGCCGAATTCATGCGTCAGTACCTGTCCGGAGAGCTGGAGCTGGAATTCAACCCGCAGGGCACCCTGGCCGAGCGCATGCGCGCAGGCGGCGCGGGCATCCCCGGCTTCTTCACCAAGACCGGCGTGGGCACCGTGATTGCCGAAGGCAAGTTCGAAAAGCAGTTCCCGACCGGACCGGATGGCGCCATGCAGGACTACATCATGGAAGAGGGCATCTTTGCCGATCTCGCCATCGTGAAAGCCTGGAAAGCAGACGAAACCGGCAACCTGGTGTTCCGCAAGACCGCGCGTAACTTCAACGTGCCCGCCGCCACCTGCGGCAAGGTCTGCGTTGTCGAGGTCGAGGAAATCGTGCCCACTGGCAGCCTTGACCCTGATCACATCCACCTGCCCGGTATCTATGTGCACCGCATCATCCAGGGCGAGCACGAAAAGCGCATCGAACAGCGCACCGTTCGTCAGAAGGAGACCGCATAATGGCTTGGGATCGCAATCAGATGGCCGCACGCGCGGCACAGGAACTGCAGGACGGCTGGTATGTGAACCTCGGCATTGGTATCCCGACGCTGGTGTCGAACTACATCCCCGAAGGCGTCGAGGTGACGCTGCAATCCGAGAATGGCATGCTGGGCATGGGCCCCTTCCCCTACGAGGGTGACGAGGATCCCGACCTGATCAACGCCGGCAAGCAAACCATCACCGAACTGCCGCAGACCGCGTTCTTCGACTCGGCACAGTCCTTTGCCATGATCCGTGGCGGCAAGATCGCCATGGCGATCCTAGGCGCCATGGAAGTGGCGGAAAACGGCGATCTGGCCAACTGGATGATCCCCGGCAAGCTGGTCAAAGGCATGGGCGGCGCGATGGATCTGGTCGCAGGCGTTGGCCGCGTGGTCGTGGTCATGGACCACACCAACAAGCACGGCGACAGCAAGGTTCTGAAGGCCTGCACCCTGCCGCTGACCGGCAAGGGCGTCGTGGACCGCATCATCACCGGTCTGGGCGTTCTGGACGTGGTCGAAGGTGGCCTGAAGATCGTTGAGCTGGCCGAAGGCGTCACCGAAGAAGAACTGCGCGCCGCAACTGAGGCGACCATCGTCAACTGATTGCTTAGCGACAGAAGAAACAAAAAAGGCCCGCCTGATACATTAGGCGGGCCTTCTTTTTGGCCGAAGCGGGTGCAGGACCTCGAAATCATCCGCGCCGTGCCAGAGGCGTACATACTTGCGCTGTGCCCACAGGAGATGACGGCCTGCAGCAGCGATGTAGCGCCCATGTCCTCGCCCTGAACAATGTCGATGGCAAAGGCATTACGGCAGTTAAACAGGCGGGGGCGGATATCATCCCGGCCCCCACCCTGTCAGTTGTTGATACGATCGAGAAAGCTCAGCATCTTCCCGGCGATTTCCGGCCCCTTTTCCTGCAGGGCGAAATGGCCGGTGTTCAGCAAGTGAAACTCCAGATCGGTAAGATCGCGTTTATAGGGGTGCGCCCCTTCCTCGGGGCAGATCTGATCATTGGCGCCCCAGACCAACAGCGCGGGGGGCTGGTGTTCGCGAAATAGTGCCTGCCACTTGGGGTACTCGCTCAGGTTCGAGCCATAATCGAGGAACATTTCCAGCTGCACCTCCTGGTTGCCCGGGCGGTCCAGCAGATACTGGGCGTGCCAGAAATGGTCCGGGCTGACGCTGGCGGGGTTCTCTGCCCCATGGGTGAACTGCCATTTGGTGGCATCAAGGGTCAGAAAGCCGCGCAGCGCATCGCCGTTCTCCGGGCTGGGATCGGCCCAATAGGCGCGCATCGGCCCCCAGAACTCCCTTAGCCCCTCTTCATAGGCATTGGCGTTCTGGATGATGAAACCCGAGACCCGCGCCGGATCCTCGGCGAACATGCGAAACCCAACCGGTGCGCCATAATCGGTCATATAGACCGCGTAATTCTTCACGCCCTTCTGGTCCAGAAGCTGCGTCACCAGATCCGCCGTATTGGCAAAGCTGTAGTCATAATCGGCAGCAAGCGGCATGTCCGAGGCGCCAAACCCGGGATAATCCGGCGCGATCACATGATACTCCTCCGCCAGCACCGGGATCAGGTCACGGAACATATAGGAAGAACTGGGGAACCCGTGCAGCAGCAGCACCGTCGGGTTCCTGGGATCACCTGCCTCACGATAGGCAATCGTGAGGCCCTCGATCATTTGCGAGGAAAAGGCGGTCTCGGGCATCGTGGATGCCTGAGCCGACGGCGCCACCGCAGGAGAGAGCGTCAGCGCCGCCGTAACAAGGGCTGAATTCAGCATGTTCATCGGGTCGAATGTCATATCAATTTACCTCGTAACAGAACGTACTGCAGCCAACAGAAACGGAATGGCTGCCTTCAGACCTTCTGGCCTGCTTTCAGTCTTTCATTCTCCGCTTTGAGCTGGGCCAGCTGGCTGCGCAGGGGCGCCAGGTGAGGCTCCAGCTCCTCCAGCGTCAGACGCTCGGGGATGTGGCTGGGGCAATTCCAGTCAAAGGCTTCCAGATGGATCAGGATGGCCCGCTCAGGCGCAGCGCGCGCGCCGGTCGGGAACAGGCCATCCGTGGCCTCTGCACCTTCGATGATTTCAACCGTGCCCCAGATCTTCAGCCGCCGCCGGTTCGGGTAATCCATCAGGATCATCGCGAGACGGGCGTTGTCGGTCAGATTGCCAAGCGAGATATACTGCTTGTTGCCGCTGAAATCGGCATAGGCGATGGTCTTTTCGTCCACCACTTTCAGGAAACCGCGCGGTCCGCCCCGGAACTGGACGTAGGGCCAGCCGGTTTCCGAAACGGTTGCCTGATAGAAGCCGTCGCGCTCGGCGATAAAGGCGGCTTCGGCGACGCCGATCCGATCGCCGGAGCGTTCCGGGGTTTCCAGCAGGCGCCCATAGGCACGGGCAGACCCCTGCCGCTTCTGATGCTCACGCACGGATTCGGTAAAGGCAATTTCTGCAAAGGCACGGGGCATGGTTGCTCTCGCTTTCTTAGGACTGAACGGACAGATCAGAGACCGAGGTCAGAGAGACCGGGGTGATCATCGGGGCGACGGCCCAGCGGCCAGTGGAACAGACGCTCGTCTTCGCTGATCGGCTTGTCATTGATCGAGGCAATGCGGCGCTGCATGCGGCCGTCTTCGGCGAATTCCCAGTTTTCGTTGCCATAGGCCCGGTACCACTGGCCGCTATCATCGCGCCATTCATAGGCAAACCGCACGGCAATGCGGTTGTCGGTATAGGCCCAGAGTTCCTTGATCAGGCGGTATTCCAGCTCACGCGACCACTTGCGGGTCAGCAGGGCGCGAATTTCATCGTGGCCGGTGACGAATTCGGCGCGGTTCCGCCAGGGGCAGTTATCGGTATAGGCCGGTGCAACGATCTGAGGATCGCGGGTGTTCCAGCCATCTTCGGCAAGGCGCACCTTCTTTTTGGCGCTGGCTTCGTCGAAAGGCGGCAAGGGGGGACGGGTCATTCGGCGTGTCCTTTGGTATTCATTTGGTTCGGAGGAGGAGAAGGTAAGGAAACCCCGGCCAGGGGGAGGCTTGGCCGGGGTTTATTGAGGGCGGCACCAATCAGTCGGCGGCCACCTTCAAGGCGAAAGCCGGGGTGTTGGCCTTCGCCACATGGGCAGCCACCGGGGCAGCCACATGAACGGTAAAAAGGGATGCGAGAGCGGCAGCGCGGCTCGGCGCCATGACGCCATTGGCGGAGTCAGACGGAAGGGAAAGAACGGTAGCTTCCGGCGGTGGGGGCGCCAGCATCGCCACGGCAATACCTGCGGTCAGAACAACGGGAGCCAAAGGGGATCGCATGGGGCTGAATAGTCGTTTCATCTGCGCCTCCACTGCTGCGCTTGCTTAACTGTACTGATCGGTAAATCCTGAACTCAAAGTGTACTGATCGGTACCCTTTTGCAATTCATTTTTTGTGATGTCCATTGAACGAATTCGTGAACACGATCTCAATCCTATGAAATTGTTCACTTTAATGTGTCGCAGTTGCCAACGCTGCACCTGCAAACTATGTACAGATCGGTACACAAAGAGACGAATCATGCGCCCAAACAAGCGAGACGAGCTGGTCCGAAAGGCCCTTGATGTATTTTACCGGAACGGGTTTCACGCCACCGGCATGGACAAGCTGGTGAGCGAAACCGGTGTGTCGAAGACATCGATGTACAAACACTTCCGCACCAAGGAGGATCTGATCCTCGCGGTGCTGCGCCTTCGGGATGAAAACTTCCGCCACTGGCTTTATCGCCGCATCGAAGAGCTAAGCGACACGCCGAAAGGACAGATGCTGGCGTTGTTCGACGCGCTTTCGGAATGGTTCACCAAGCCCGAGTTTCGTGGCTGCATGTTCATCAAGGCCAGCGCCGAGTTCCAGGAGATCAACCACCCGATCCACGCCCAGTCGGCCGCGCACAAGCAGATCCTGCAGGACCATTTTTCCGAAATCGCAGAGGCCGCAGGCGCCAATGATCCGCGGCTGCTGGCCCGTCAACTGCTGCTGCTGAAAGAAGGCGCAATCGTCTCGGCAGTGCTGGCGCGCGGCGGCGGGCTGGCCGGAGACCCCGCTGCGGACGCCAAAGAGGCCGCGCGCGGGCTGATTGATTTGCAGATCCCCTCAACCTGACACCTGCCCGGTTGTTCAACCGGTCATTCAAACCGGCGGAAAACGCAGCCGTCGGTGATCAACTCGGGCGGCGTCATGCACAGGCTGCGGGCCACCTGATAGGCCGCCAGCACCTTTGGCACGTAATCCCGCGTTTCCGGAAAGGGCGGCACGCCCTGATGGCTGCGCACCGCGCCCTCACCCGCGTTATATCCGGCCAGGGCCAGAACCGCGTCGTTTTCAAATTCCTGCATCAACCAATCGAGGTATTTGACGCCCCCCGCGATATTCTGCGGCGCCTCGAAGGCATCGGTGACCCCAAATCGGATGGCGGTGTCCGGCATCAACTGCATCAGCCCCTGCGCCCCGGCCGAGCTTTGCGCATCTACCCGCCCCTCGCTTTCCACCGCGATCACCGCCAGAGCCAGCGCCGGAGAGACCCGTGTGCCCACACTGGACAAAAGGATCGGCGTGCCTTGCGCTGCAACGATGTCCTGCAGCAGCTGCAGCCGCGGCGCAGCAACGCCACCTGTGCCCCCGGGTGAGGAAAGCGCGGCGATGGCAAGCTCCAGACGTGCAGCGCCGGTTGTCGCCCCCAGTTCCGGCGCAACCTGCTCCCAGAACCACTCATAGCGCCCCGGCTGGACCTCTTCGTCAGCTTCGCCCGCTGCCACCGCTTGCGCTGGGGGCGCCTCTGCATTTGGTTCGATTTGCACGGTGATGCGCGGCCCTGCCCCGGGTTGCGGCGGCTTAACCCGCTTTGCCTCGAAGTCGGGAAAAGGTTTAGGCGCCTGTTCCGCGCTTACGGGAAAGGCAAGCCAAAGGGAAAACCACACCGCAACAGCGGCACGAAAACGACGAATGGTCATGGGACTATTCAAAATCCTGTGAAGCGCTCAGCTTTTGGTTCTCAAGACTCGGTGAAATCCCTACCCGAATCCAGTCCACAGGTTCAGAATCTGGCATATTCGCCATATTTACAGGGGCCTGCCGCGCAAAAGCCACGCAGGTTTACATCTCATAAAGACTTAAGTCCTTTAGTTTCAGAGCTTTGCTAAATTTCTTTAAAAATCATTAAATTTTGACTGCCTTTCCGGTTTTCGGCCCAAATGCTGCCACGCTCACCCGGCTATATGTATTCATCCAAGCCGGACAGGGTCGGTGAGAGAGAGAGACAGACCCACACAACGGACGGCGGGATAGTGCAAATTCAGTGATCCTTTGGAGGGACATAACCATGATCAAGTTCATCAAAAACTTCCGTAAAGACGACTCTGGCGCCGTGACCGTTGACTGGGTTGTTCTGACCGCAGCCGTTGCCGCCCTGGCAGGCGCTGTCTACACCGCAATCGAAACCGGCGCAGGCAACCTGACCACCTCGACCGGCTCCTACATCGCAGGCAAGACCCCGACCGACTCGACCGGCGGCTAATAGCCTCACCTAGGCAAGACTATCGGGGCCGCGTCTTTCACGTCAAAGGCGTGGCCCTTTTCCTTTCCCGGAATTCCCGTTTTAAAAGGTAGCCCGACATGAAAAAGATCTGGTCTTTCCTAGCCAGGGATGAGGGCGCAGTGACTGTTGACTGGGTCGTTCTGGCCGCTGCTATCGTGGGGCTTGCCGTATTGATCTCTTCTGCCATGCAGGATGGGGCGATGGGGCTGGCCAATGCGATGCTCGCTTACATGTCTAACTGGTCGTTCGGCTGAAGCCAGCCACACAACAGACTGTTTGCATGACAGGACGGCAGCGTCCTGATCGATCCATGCACCGGTGTCGCATGCCGCGGAACCGGTTAACGTGAATGAGAGGTACCACAATGCGTGCGGTTTTCGGACTCGTGCTGATTGTCGGTGTCGCCCTGGCCGGTGGCGCCGTTATGATGGCGAAGAACTACATCTCGGCCTATCAGAACGAACTGGCCCGCGAGCGGGCAAACCGGGCCGAAGTCGTCCCGGTCACAGATGTATACGTTGCAGACAAGGCGCTGAAATATGGCGAACGGCTGTCCGAGGATGCCGTCCGCAAGGTACGCTGGCCGGAAAATGCCGTTCCGGAAGGTGCATTTACCAGCCTTGAGGCGCTGTTTCCTCCCGAACGCGCCGATGAGCCGCGCGTCGTTCTGCGCACCATGGAAAAGGGCGAACCGCTGCTTGCGGTCAAGGTCACCGCGCCGGGCGAAGATGCAGGTATTACCTCGCGCCTCGCCCGCGGCATGCGTGCCTTTGCCATCAAGGTTGATGTGGCATCCGGTGTGTCCGGCTTCCTGCGCCCCAGTGACCGCGTCGATGTCTACTGGACCGGCACCGTGCGGGGCACCAATTCCAATGTCCAAGGGGAAGTCACCCGGCTGATCGAAACCAACGTCGAGTTGATCGCCGTCGATCAGAGCGCAGGCGGAGACATCAGCGGCGCCGTGATCGCCCGCACCGTCACCGTTGCCGCCCGGCCCGAGCAGGTCGCCGCCCTCGCCCAGGCCCAAAGCACCGGCAAACTGTCCCTCGCCCTTGTTGGCGCTCAGGACGATACCGTGGCTGCGCTTGTCGAAGTGGACCAGCGCAAACTGCTGGGGCTCAGCGCGGTGGAAGCACCGGTTATCGCCAAGGAAGAGCGGGTTTGCACAATCCGCACCCGCCGCGGAGCCGAGGTGGTCGAGATCCCGATCCCCTGCTCCGACTGAAGCAAAAACCGGCGCCATATGCCGAAAAATAAAATAGTCCCAAAACCTTGGACCACGCGCCAGTTGCCCAGAATGGGTCGCTGGCGCGCTTTTTTGTTGCCCCGACCCCACACAGCCGCGCCGCCACAACAGCCCGTTTTCCTTTGATTCTTGCAATAAATCGGGAACTGCCGCACAGTGACCTGAAATATCGGGCAAAAAGACCCGGAGTTGAGGCGTGATCGGAAAGGCAGGTCACATGGCATTTCGTAGGTTTGTAGCGGCAGCCCTGACCGGGCTATCGTTGGTGTGTATGGCCGTCCCGGACGGGGCTTTGGCCAATGGATTGCGCGTGGTGAAGAAAGGGACTTCGGCATCGCTGAATGTGCCTATGAACCGCGCCGTCGTGGTCGAAAGCGACGAACCCTTTGCCGAACTCAGCATCGCCAATCCCAGCATCGCCGACATCTCTTCTCTTTCCGATCGCACGATCTATGTGCTTGGCAAATCGCCCGGCTTGACCACTCTGACGCTGCTGGATGCCTCGGGGCGACTGATCACCAATGTGGATGTGCGCGTCGCCGCCGATGTGACCGAGTTCAAGGAACGTCTGCGGCAGATCCTGCCCGGCGAGAAGATCGAAGTGCGCACTGCCAATGACGGCATTGTGCTCTCCGGCACCGCCTCCAGCTCGGCCCGCCTGCAGCGGGCGCTGGATCTTGCCGAACGCTATGCGCCTGACCGTGTCAGCAACCTGATGTCCGTCGGCGGCGTACAGCAGGTCATGCTGAAAGTCCGCTTTGCCGAAATGCAGCGTTCCGTTTCCAAATCTCTCAGCTCTTCGCTGGGAATCAGCGGCGGCAGCAGCTTTGGCGTCAACGGTGGCACCAACACCTTGAACAACCAGCCCGGCCTGACCAATTCGCTGACCGGCAACATTCCCGCCGCCAATAGCAATACCGGCGCCGTCTTGTTTGGCTTTAACGCCGGATCGGTTCAGGTCGGACTGCTGTTGGAGGCACTTGAACAGAAGGGTGTCGTGCGCACGCTGGCCGAACCCAACCTTTCCGCCCTCTCTGGGCAAGAGGCAAAATTCCTGGCAGGCGGTGAATACCCCGTCCCGGTCGCGCAGGAAGATGGGCTGATCACCGTCGAATTCAAACCCTTCGGGATCGAGCTGAACTTCATTCCCCGCGTGGTGGATGAGGATATCGTGAATCTGGAACTGAAAGCCGCCGTATCGGCCATCGACCCGACCAATTCGCTGGAACTGAACGGGCTGTCGATCAACGCGTTTTCACGCCGCGAAACCTCGACCACGGTCGAAATGCGTGATGGCGAAAGCTTTGCCATCGCCGGGCTGATCAAGGATGAATTCCTTGATAATTCATCGCAATTGCCCTGGCTTGGGGATGTACCGGTGCTGGGCGCCCTGTTCCGCAGCGCCGATTACCAACGCGCCCAGACCGAACTGGTCATCATCGTCAGCGCCCATCTGGTCACCCCGACCCGTGGCGAGGCCTTGACGCTTCCGACCGACCGCATCAAGCCGCCGAGCGAAGCGGACCTGTTCCTGTTCGGCCGCACCGCACGCAGCAGCTCCGGCCCCGCCAGTGAAGTGGCGAAACAGGACTTCAACGGCTCTTATGGCTATGTAATGGACTGACCACAGGAAAGATGGGGCCGATGATCAAGAAATCCGCTGTTCTGGCACTGCTTCTTGCCACTTCCGCCTGCGCAACGCGGGAAGCGGGCAAACCGCTGTCAGGTGACCTGTTTGGCCAATCCAATGCCAATAATACTGCCGTGATGAGCGGCGAGCGCGATTTCGCAATCCAGCTCGCGGGCCGGTTCGCCGAGGAAGTTCCGACCACCATCAACTTCGAATTCGACAGCGCCCAGCTTGACGGTGCCGCCCGCGCGACGCTGGACCAGCAGGCACACTGGATCAAACAGTTCCCCGAGGTCCGCTTCCGCGTTTACGGCCATACCGATGCCGTCGGTAGCAACAGCTATAACAAACGCCTTGGTCGGCGCCGCGCACAGGCCGCCGTTAACTACCTGGTTTCACGCGGGATTAGCCGGGCCCGGCTGGAGGCAATGGTATCCTATGGCGAGACCCAGCCGCTCATCGTCACGCAGGACCGTGAACGGCGCAACCGCCGCACCGTGACCGAGGTCAGCGGCTTCCTGAAACGACATCCCACGGTGCTGGATGGCAAGTATGCGCAGATCATCTACCGCGAGTATGTTGCCAGTGCCGTTCCCGCCTCGACGCTGACGGCTGAGCAATCGCTGCAGAGCAATCTGGAATAAAATTCCGACTCAAAACCCCTTAACTTTTCCCTACAATTGGGGCTTTTTCGTCCAATTGTGGTCAAGATCTTAACGGACATTCTCTACAAGAGGTGAGGTGCGCCCCGCTCCGGGGCCCGGCTTCTTTTGACTATGAGGATGTTGGCGATGAGCAGCGGACTGCCGCAAACTGATACACCTGCAATTGTTGCCTGTACGATCAGTCGCGATGTTCAGAATTTCGACCTCTTGATCGAAGACATGGAGGCAGCTCTGGGTGAAGCCTGGGGCGATCTCGGGTTTTCCGAGGCGCTGGCGTTCTTCGCCCAGCCCGAGGCAGAAACCCTGCAATTCGTTGCCATGGCGATGGATGCCCAGGACGAGGATGATCTGACCCTGATGGGGGAAATCATCGCACAGGCCCATGCCAAGGAGATCAAGGTCATCCTCATCGCCGAAGACGTGACCCCGGCAGCGCTGCATTCGCTGCTGCGCCAGGGCGCCGATGAGTTCATCCCCTACCCCTTGCCAGAACAGGAGTTGCAGGCGGCCATCGACCGGCTCAACGCCGAGGACAAGCCGCCGGAACCCGACACCAATCCGCACCAGCTGAAAAGCGGCAGTCGACGCGAAGGGGCCTTGATCGCCTGCCACGGCCTGGCCGGTGGCACCGGATCGACCACGCTGGCGGTGAACCTCGCCTGGGAGCTGGCCGAGCTCAGCAAGAGCAAGGAACCACGCGTCTGCCTGTTGGATTTCGACATGCAATATGGCGCGGTCTCGACCTATCTGGACCTGCCCCGCCGCGAAGTCGTGATGGAAATGCTGAGCGAAACCGAAAGCCTGGACGAAGAGGTGTTTGGACAAGCGCTGCTCCCCTTCCAGGATAAGCTTCAGGTGCTGACCGCCCCGTCGGACATGATTCCGCTGGAAATCATCACCCCTGAGGACGTGGAACGGGTGATCGAAATGGCGCGCAGCCATTTTGATTTCGTGGTGGTAGATCTGCCACATACGCTGGTGCAATGGTCCGAAACCATCCTGCACATGGCGCATGTCTATTTCGCGATGATCGAGCTTGATATGCGCTCGGCCCAGAACACCCTGCGGCTGAAACGGGCGCTGCAATCCGAAGGCTTGCCGTTTGACAAGCTGCGCTTTGCGCTGAACCGGGCGCCGAAATTCACCGACCTCAGCGGCAAAAGTCGCGTCAAACGCATGGCAGACAGTCTCGGGATCTCGATTGAACTCTTGCTACCGGACGGCGGCAAACCTGTACTGCAAAGCTGCGACCACGGTCTGCCGCTGGCGCTGTCCAATCCAAAAAATCCACTGCGTAAGGAAATCGCGAAGCTCGCGCAATCCCTGCACGAGCTGGGCCAGGCGGAAGCCGACGCAGCCGCTTAGGCTGCGGCAAAACCGGGGGATAGAAGTTGTTTTCGAAATACAAAAAACCAGCCGCCAAGAAACGTCCGGCACCGGTTCAGGCATCGGCTGCGCCGGTTGCAGCTGCCCCGGCCGCCGCCGACGCCGCGCCCAAACCGTCGGCTTCTCTGCGCCGCCCCATGACGCGTGCCAAAGCCGAAGCGCCACAAGCGGACCGGGACCGCAAGCGCAAGGAACGGCTGGGTGAAATCAAGGTGCAGCTGCACCGTGAACTTCTGGAAAACCTGAACCTCGCAGCCCTTGAGAAGGCCAGCGAAAAAGAATTGCGCACCGAAATCTCGCAGATCTCGGGCGAAATTCTTGAAGAAAAGGGCATTGCACTCAACCGCGAAGACCGCATGACGCTCAATAAGGAGCTTTATGACGAGGTCACCGGACTGGGGCCGCTTGAGACTCTGCTTCAAGATGAAACCGTCAGCGATATCCTGGTCAACGGGCCACAGCAGATCTTTGTCGAACGGGAGGGCAAGCTGCAGCTGTCGGACGTGACCTTCAAAGATGAAAAGCACCTGATGCGGATCATCGACAAGATCGTCTCGGCGGTGGGGCGGCGGGTCGATGAATCCAACCCTTACGTGGACGCCCGGCTTGCCGATGGCTCCCGTTTCAACGCCATGGTGCCGCCGGTTGCCGTCGATGGATCGCTGGTGTCGATCCGAAAATTCAAGAAAGACAAGCTCGGCATCGACGATCTGGTGAACTTCGGCGCCTTCACCGAAGAGATGGCTGCCTATCTGCAAGCCGCCGTGTCGACCCGGCTGAACGTGATCGTCTCGGGCGGTACCGGTTCGGGCAAGACCACCACGCTCAACGCGCTGTCCAGCTTTATCGACGATTCGGAACGCATCCTCACCATTGAGGATACCGCCGAACTCCAGCTGCAGCAGACCCACGTGGGCCGCATGGAGAGCCGCCCGCCAAACGTCGAAGGCAAAGGCGAAGTTTCCCCGCGCGACTGTTTGAAAAACGCCCTCCGGATGCGCCCGGACCGGATTATAGTCGGCGAAACACGCGGCGAAGAGGTCATCGACATGCTGCAGGCGATGAACACCGGCCACGACGGATCGATGACCACGATCCACGCCAACTCGGCCCGCGACGGGATTTCGCGGCTTGAGAACATGATCGCCATGGCCGGGATTGAAATGCCGATCAAGGCGGTGCGCAGCCAGATCGCCAGCGCGGTGAACGTGATCGTTCAGGCCTCACGCCTGCAGGATGGTTCGCGCCGGATGACCTCGATCACCGAAATCACCGGCATGGAAGGCGATGTGATTTCAATGCAGGAGATCTTCCGCTTTCAACGCGTCGGGCTGACCCCGGAAAACAAGATCATCGGCCATTTCACCGGCACCGGCGTACGCAGCCACTATTCTGAACGCTTCCGCCTATGGGGCTATGACCTGCCGCCGTCGATCTATGAGCCCACGCGGATGGAGGTGATCTGATGCAAATCCCTATCGAACCGCTGATCTATGGACTGATTTTTGTCGGCGTCATCGTGCTGGTTGAAGGCATCTATCTGGTCGTCTTTGGCAAGTCCATCCGGCTCAACAGCCGGGTCAGCCGTCGTCTGGAAATGATGGAGAAGGGCAATACCCGCGAACAGGTACTGGAACAGCTGCGTAAAGAGCTGAAACAGCACGG
This sequence comes from Phaeobacter sp. SYSU ZJ3003, assembly GCF_041300735.1. Taxonomy (NCBI): domain Bacteria; kingdom Pseudomonadati; phylum Pseudomonadota; class Alphaproteobacteria; order Rhodobacterales; family Roseobacteraceae; genus Phaeobacter; species Phaeobacter sp. SYSU ZJ3003. The sequence goes on from NZ_PXNU01000012.1 coordinate 138,597, forward strand.
CAAATCGCAAACCATCCCACTTTATTCTTTGCTGGCGGAACGGGCTCAGAAGGCAGCGATCGCCTTTACCCCCAAGCAGTTGATCATGATCATGGGCGGGGTTGCCATCATCGCCTTTATCGGGCTCAGCGTGGGCACCGCTGCACCGTTCCCCGTGCGCATTTTGGGCTCCATCGTGATCGGCGTCGGCGGCGTCTTCTTCTGGGTCAACAAGAAGGCCACCAAACGTATGGCGATGATCGAGGAACAGCTGCCGGACGCGGTCGAACTGATGGTGCGTTCGCTGCGGGTCGGCCATCCTTTCACCTCGGCCATTCAGATCGTCTCGAACGAAATCGAAGACCCGCTTGCCTCAGAGTTCGGCATGATTGCCGATGAAGCCGCCTATGGCCGCGACGTGGGTGAATCGCTGAAAGAAATGGCCGAACGGCTGGACATGCAAGACATGCGTTTCTTGGCAGTCGCCGTCACCATCCAGCAGCAATCGGGCGGCAACCTGGCCGAGGTTCTAGCCGGGCTGGCCAAAGTGATCCGCGCCCGCTTCCGCCTGTTCCGCAAGGTGAAGGCGATCACCGCCGAAGCGCAATGGTCGGGCAAGTTCCTCTCGGCCTTCCCGCTTCTGGCACTGGGGGGCATCCTTCTAAAGGATCCGAACTATTACGACAATGTTCTGGATCACCCGTGGTTCATACCTGCCTGTTTCCTTGTCGGGATCATGCTGACCGTGAACCTGTTCGTGATGAAAATGCTGACCAATATCGAGGTCTGAGGAGCGCGCAATGTCCATTCTGTCCGACATCAACGGCTTTCTGACCGATCAGTTCGGCGCCTTCGGTCCGCTGCTGGCGCTGGGTCTTCTGGGTCTGTTCATGATCCTGCTGGCGATCCCGCTGATCCTCAATCAGCCTGAGGATCCGCTGAAGAAGCTGCAAAAGAACATGGCGCCGGAAACGCAGGCAAAACCGCAAAAAGAACGCCTGCGCCAGGCCAACCGCAACGAACAGCTGCAGAAATTCGCCTCCTTCCTGGAGCCGCAGAACGCCGAGGAACTTTCGGCGATGGAGCTGAAGCTGCGTCAGGCCGGCTATGCCTCAAAGGACTCAGTGCGCCTGTTCCATTTTGCCCAGTTTGCCCTGGGTCTTCTGGGGCTTGGCGCGGGGCTGTTCTATGTCTTCGTGCTGAAGGCCGGCACTGAATTTGACAGCCAGCAGTTGGCACTGCGCATCATCGGCCCCGGCGGCGCGGGCTATATGCTGCCCAAATACTGGGTCACCCGCCGTATCGAAGAGCGCAAGAAACAGATCACCCAAGGCTTTCCCGATGCGCTCGACATGATGCTGGTCTGCGTGGAGGCAGGTCAGTCGCTGGACCAGTCCATCGTGCGCGTCGCCAAGGAACTGCACGCCTCTTACCCGGCGTTGGCCGAGGAGTTCGAAGTGGTGGCCTATGAGATGAAAGCGGGCAAGGAACGGGAAAAGGTGCTGCGCGACATGGGCACCCGCTGCGGGGTTCAGGATGTTTCCTCCTTCACCACCGTGATGATCCAGTCGCAGGCCTTCGGCACCTCGATCGCCGATGCACTGCGGGTCTATGCCGACGAAATGCGGGACAAACGCGTGATGCGCGCCGAAGAGGCTGCAAACAAGTTGCCAGTGAAAATGACTCTTGCCACAATGGGCCTCACGGTGCCGCCACTGCTGATCATTCTGGTCGGACCATCGGTGCAGGGCATCCTGAATATGGGCAACATGGGTAACTGATCATGGCCAATTCGCGGAGGGCAGTGCCCCACCGCCCATACGTTTCTGAAACCGCCATCCGTGCCGCCGCGCTGATGGCGGTGTTTGCTGTTGGGGCCTGCGATACGCAGATTATGCATCAGGATCCCGCCAGCCCCTGGGCACCCGGCGTGGATACCCGCAAACAGGCCGAGGACGGGCTGGTGGTCGGCCACCGGCTGATGGATGCCGGAGAGTACGAGCTGGCCCTTGACGCCTTTACCCGCGCCGGGCTGGAGCACGGGCTGACCGCCGAGGTGCTGTCCAGCATGGGATCGGCCAATCTGGGACTTGGCCGTCTGGGTCAGGCAGAAACCCTGCTGCGCCGCGCAACAAAGGCCGCGCCGGACTGGCCCGAGGCCCTGAACAACCTTGGCGTCGTGCTGATGGAGCGTGGGAAAACCCCGGAAGCCACGCAGATTCTACGCCGTGCCTATGCGCTGGATAATGGCGAAAGTGACGCAATTCGCGATAATTTGCGCCGGGCTCTCGAAAATCTTGAAAAATCTGCGCATAGTGATCCGCAAAACGAAAGTCGAAACGACTACACTTTGATGCGGCAAGGCGGCGGCAGCTACCGGATTGGCAAGGTGCCCTGACCCCAAGACCGCAAAGGCAGAGCAGCAAAAGGACGCATAAAATGCGCCAGTCAATTCTTGTGACACCATGCCTGATCGGCGCACTGGCCCTGTCGGCCTGCGTGAAACCCGATGGCAAGGAAACCGTCGAACGGGCGTTTCAGGACGTGAACGTCGTCGATGAACACAACCTCAACGATGTGATGCTGACCGTGGCGGACCCGAATGAGGCGGTGAGCTACTTCCAGAAATCCCTGAAATCCGCTCCGGACCGGATCGATTTCCAGCGCGGGCTGGCCACTTCGATGATCCGCGCCAAACGCAATACCGAGGCCGCAAGCGCCTGGAAAAAAGTCGCTGCCCACCCCGAGGCGACCGTGGAAGACAAGGTCTCGCTGGCAGACGCCCTGATCCGCACCGGCGACTGGAAAGGCGCAAAGGCCGCGCTGGATTCAGTGCCACCAACCTATGAAACCTATCGCCGTTATCGGCTTGAGGCGATGGTGGCGGATGCCAACAAGGAATGGAAACGCGCCGACAGTTTCTATGAAATCGCAACCGGCCTCACCACGCAGCCTGCCAAGGTGATGAACAACTGGGGTTACTCAAAACTCTCGCGCGGCAGCTATGCCCAGGCCGAGCGCCTGTTCAGCGACGCCATCCGTCAGGATCCCTCGCTGTTCACCGCCAAGAACAACCTGGTTCTGGCCCGCGGTGCCCAGCGCAATTACACCCTGCCGGTGATCCCGCTAGATCAGACAGAGCGCGCCCAACTGCTGCACACGTTGGCGCTGTCGGCGGTGAAGCAGGGCGACGTCAAGACAGGTGAAAACCTGCTGCGCGAAGCCATCTCCACCCATCCCCAGCATTTTGAGGCCGCAGCCCGTTCGCTGGCAGCCCTCGAAAACGGCTGATCCATGGTCCATCTGGCCATCCCGGCCCAGGCCGCGCTGTGGTTCCTGCCCTTCGTGCTGCCGCTGTGCTATGCGGCAGCGCTGACGGATCTGCGCGGCATGCGCATTCCCAACTGGATCAATGACACGCTGGGTGCAGTCTATGTGGTGGTTGGGCTTTTCGTGATGCCGTCCTGGGCCGATTATGGCTGGCAGCTGCTGCATCTTCCCGTCGGGATCGGCCTTGGCTTTCTGTTCTATTCTGCCGGCATGATCGGCGCCGGGGATGCCAAATTCGCCGGGGCTGCCGCGCCGCTGGTGGCGCTGGGTGATCTGCCTGCCGTGATGATGATCTTTTCCGCCAATCTCCTTGCGGGCTTTGTCACCCATAGGCTGGTGAAATACACGCCCCTGCGCAGGCTCGCCCCCGATTGGCGCAGCTGGAACGTCGGCAGCAAGTTTCCCATGGGCCTATGCCTTGGCGGCACATTGGCCATCTACCTGATCCTTGGCGCCCTGTTTGGCAGCCTGCCTGCAGCCGCCTGATACCAAAGCCGAGACCTCCTGTCGGTCACTAAAATCCAGCTCAAATTGCAACGCCTTTCCCGGAAATGCACCAGCATTGCCGTTGTCTTGCCACAGTGGTGAATAGACTGTGAGGTCAGCAACGCAGCTCTTGTCCCCTGCCCCGCCAGGCAGAGGCGTAGCAGGGGCACAGGATGAACAGACAGGCCGTGACATGAACATGCAGACCAGCGCCGTGGTGGCGCCGCCCGCGCCCAAGGGGCTTGCCCAGATGCAGCTGCCCATCGTGATGATGCGCGATATCCTTCTAAAAACCATGTTCCGCAAGAACGCGGATATGGTCAGCGATATCGCCGCCGCGCTGTGCCTGCCGATCCCGGTGACGCAGGAACTGGTCGACATGGCACGCGAACAGAAACTGCTGGAGGCGACCGGCACGCTCAACGCCAACAGCGGTAATGAAATGGGCTATCAGCTGACCGATGCGGGGCGCGCGCGCGCGCTCGATGCGCTCAGCCAGTCCGAATACTACGGCGCCATGCCTGTGCCGCTGGATGTCTACCGCGAACAGGTCGAACGCCAGTCGATCCGCAACATCATGGTCACCCGGCAGCAACTAACCGATGCGATGGGGCACCTAATCCTGCCCGACAGCCTGCTGGACCACCTCGGCCCTGCCGTCAGCGCTGGCCGGTCGATCCTGATGTATGGCCCACCCGGCAACGGGAAATCCTCGATCTCGAACGGGATCCGCGATGCCCTGGGCGATTGTGTCTACGTGCCGCGCGCCATCGAATACGCCGGTCAGGTTATCACTGTCTATGACCCCATCGTGCACACCGCGGCCCCCGAAGAAGCCGAAGACCCCAATGCCCTGCGCCGCCCGCGCCGGTTCGACACGCGCTATGTGAAATGCGAACGGCCCACCGTGGTCACAGGCGGCGAATTGTCCCTGTCGATGCTGGATCTGGTCTACAACCCGACCGCGCGCACCTACCAGGCGCCGCTGCAGCTGAAATCCACCGGCGGCATCTTCATCGTCGACGACCTTGGCCGTCAGGCAGAACCGCCGCAGGCTCTGGTCAACCGCTGGATCGTGCCGCTGGAAGAGGGGCGTGACATCCTGGCGCTGCAATCGGGGGAAAAGTTCGAAGTGCCCTTCGACACGCTGGTAATCTTCTCGACCAACTTCCACCCGAACGAGATTTTCGACCAGGCCGCACTGCGCCGGATCTTCTTCAAGATCAAGATCGACGGCCCGGATCAGGAAAACTTCCTCAAGATCTTTGCCCTCGTGGCGCGCAAGAAGGGGATGCGTCTGGACGAGGCCACATTAGTGCATCTCCTGAAGACGAAATATCCCACCATCGACAACGTATACGCCAACTACCAGCCGGTGTTCCTGATCGACCAGATGATGGCGATCTGCGATTTCGAAGGCATCCCCTACGAGATGAGCCCCGATCTGATCGACCGGGCCTGGGCGAACATGTTTGTCGAGGACGAGGAGATCGTGAAGTAAGACGCGGCAAACAGCGCCCCCAGGCTAGGGAACTCGGCGCATTTCTTTTGGCGTTGCCTAGTCCGCTTCTGCCGTCCGGCTCATGCTGCGATCCTCCAGCGGGATTTCCGCCAGGAACAGCGACATCAGGCAGGCAAGGCAAGCCAGCACCGTAGCTGCCCAGAACACCGGGTGCAGCGCATCGGCGATACCCGTCACTACCGCCTCGCGCAGGCCCGGTTCCATCGCCATGATGGCATCCTTGCTGAGGCTGCGCGGGTTCATACCGCCAAGGGCACCGCCCAGTTCCCGCGTCAGCCCCGCAGCAAACACCGCGCCAAAGACCGCCGTGCCGACCGAGCCGCCGATCATCCGGAACATATTGGCGCTAGCGGTGCCGACACCGACCATGGTCAGCGGTACCGCGTTCTGGATCGAGGTCACGCCAACCGCCATCACCGGCCCGATCCCCAGCCCGGTCAGCACCATCGACACCGCGATCCACCATTCGGGTGTGCTGGTGCCCATCTGCGCAAGGGAGGCCATCGCCCCGGCCAGGATCAGCGTGGATACGGTCGGCATCCACCGATACCGCCCGGTCCGCACCATGATCCGCCCCGAAATGGACGAACCAAGGATGATCCCGAGCATCATCGGGAAGGTGAACATGCCCGACAGCGCCGGCGACATACCCCGCACCACCTGCATAAAAAAGGGCACAAACACGATGGTACCGAACATCGCCGAACCGACGATCAGCCCAACTGCGTTGGACACCAGGAAATTGTTGATCCGGAACAGGCGCAGCGGCAGGATCGGCTCCTTGGCGCGGCTTTCGCTCATCACAAAGACGGCCAGCGCCGCCAGTGTCGCGATCAGCAGCCCCTGCATCTCTACGCTGCTCCAGGGAAGGGTAGAGCCGCCAAGGCTCGCTGAGATCACCGCCAGTGAAAGCAGCAGCGACAGGCTCAACCCGCCGGCATAGTCAATCGACGGTCGCCGCCCGGTCGGCACCGTGGCCAGCGAACGGGCCAACACCACAAAAGCCGCCAGCCCCAGCGGCAGGTTCAGCAGGAACAGCCACTCCCACGCGAAATGCTGCACGATAAAGCCACCCGCCAGCGGGCCGACCACGGTCGAGGCAGCAAAGACGCTGCCCAGCATCCCCTGATAGCGGCCCCGCTCGCGGGCGGGGACAGCATCGGCGACAGTGGCCATAGAGACGACGATCAGCCCGCCGCCGCCAACGCCCTGCACAAACCGACCCGCCACCAGCACCCAGAGGTTCGGCGCCAGCGCACAGATAAGTGAGCCAACAAGAAACACCACGATGCCGCCCTGCATCACCGGCTTGCGCCCGAACAGGTCGCCCAGCTTGCCACAGACCGGCGCCCCGACGGTCGCCGCCATCAGATAGGCGGTAATGACCCAGGTGATCTGCGACAATCCGCCCAGCTCGCTCAGAATCGTAGGCAGCGCCGTCGTCACCACCGTCTGACCCAGCGAGGCAATGAACAAAACAGAGGCCACCGCGCCGATCATCAGCTTCAGCTCTCTGTCGTCCAGGGCTCCGGGGGTGCTTGGGATCGGTCCGCTCACGTGATAATCCTTGCTCTGGCTTGATTTGAAAGGGGGCCGCTCCGCAGTTGCATTGCGTTCGGCCCTGAAACAGGTCATCTGATAATAGCACATGTATGACGACGTCATTTACATGTCAACAGCATGTAATTTTGTCAGCCCCCCGGGCCGACGACCTCCTGGAGGATGGAACCATAGCCGGGCGCAACACCGAACTGACGAATTTCCTGGAACAGGCCGGGATTGACAGCCGCACCAGCACGGCTGCGCTGGAGATTGACGACGTGCTGCAACAGTGGCGGCGCCGGGTGAACAAGCGCGAGCTTGGCTCGGCGGCGCTGGCGGCCTTTGGGCTGGCCGAGGAGGTCGATCTGGCCCAGCTTGACGTGATGATGGCGATCTGGGCCCCGGCGAGCACCTTTGGCAGCGACGATGCCGAGGAAGAGGTCATGGTCTCCACCGTTGCCGCGCGCCTGCGCATCGACCCGTCGCGGGCCTCACGGCTGACCAGCGACCTGATCGCCCGAGGGCTGGCCCGGCGCACCGTCAGCCAGCGCGACGCCCGCCGCACTCTGGTCGAGCTGACGGAACGGGGCACCGCCATCATCGAAGCCGTGCGCCAGTTCAAGTTCCTTGTTCTTGGCGAATTCCTGTCGGGCTGGAGCGAAAAGGAACTCGCCCTATTTGTCCCCCTGTTCGAACGGTTCGTCACCTGGACCGAAGAAGCCGGAGATATCGGCAACAACCGTTTCCCGGACGAGATCAACGCCATCAGCGCACGGCTGGCGCAGGTCCCCGGCGCCTCCTGACGCCCTGCCCGCCGCCGCCCCAAACGGAACCTTTATGGATAGCACCGCCGCCTTGCCGCCCCGGATCCTGGACTGGTTCAGCGCCCGGGGCTGGTCCATCCATCCGCATCAGCAGGACATGCTGGACCGTGCCACCGATCCCGCCACGCTGCTGATCGCCCCCACCGGCGGCGGCAAGACGATGGCCGGTTTCCTACCGACGCTGGCCGAGCTGGCGGACGGCAGCCACGAAGGTCTGCACACGCTCTATGTCTCACCACTCAAGGCGCTGGCGGCGGATATCAAACGCAACCTGCGCACGCCGGTCGAGGAAATGGGACTGCCGATCCGGATTGACGACCGCACCGGCGACACCCCGCAATCACGCCGCAAACGCCAGCGCGCCGACCCGCCGCATATCCTGCTGACCACCCCCGAAAGCCTGGCGCTGATGGTCTCTTACGAGGATGCCGCCCGCACCTTTGGCGGGCTGCGGCGCATCGTCATCGACGAAATCCACGCTCTCGCCGAAAGCAAACGCGGCGATCAGCTGATGCTGGCACTGGCGCGGCTACAAAGCCTTTGCCCAGATCTGCGCCGGGTGGGGCTCTCGGCCACGGTGGATGATCCCGCCGCCATCGCCCGCTATCTGGCGCGCCATCCGGACCCCTGCGATATCGTGCTGGCTGATCCCGGCCCCGCCCCCGATATCGCCATGTTGCACACGGCCGAGGCACCGCCCTGGGCCGGGGGCGGCGCGGCCTATGCGATCCCCGCCGTGCTGGAGCAGATCCGCGCCCATCAGACCACGCTGATCTTTCACAACACCCGGGCGCAGGCGGAAATCTTCTTTCACAATCTGTGGCTTGCCAATGAGGATGCGCTGCCCATCGCCATTCATCACGGCTCGCTTGACCGGGCGCAGCGCGAGCGGGTCGAGGCCGCGATGGTCGCCGGAGAGCTGCGCGCCGTGGTCTGTACCGGCTCGCTGGATCTGGGCATCCACTGGGGCAACGTGGATCTGGTGATCCAGATCGGCGCCCCAAAGAACGTCAAACGGCTGGTGCAGCGCATCGGGCGCGCCAACCACCGCTACAACGCCCCGTCCAAAGCGCTTCTGGTGCCCGCCAACCGGTTTGAAGTGATCGAATGCCACGCCGCCCTGGAGGCGGTGCAGGCAGGCAGGCTTGATGGCGATCCACGCCCACCGGGACCGCGCGACGTGCTGTGCCAGCATATCCTGATCACCGCCTGCGCGGGGCCGTTTGATGCCGATGCGCTCTATGCCGAGGTCATCAGCACAGGCGCCTATGCTGCCCTCAGCCGCGCGGAATTCGATGCCTGTCTCGATTTCTGCGCCACCGGCGGTTACGCCTTGCGCGCCTATGACCAATGGCAGCGCCTACTGCAGCGCCCGGACGGCCTGTGGCAGCTGCGCGATCCGCGCGCGGCGGCCCGCATCCGCATGAATATCGGTACCATTCAGGACGCCGACCTTCTGAAGGTGCGCATGAAACACAGCCGCGGCGGCAAGCCGCTGGGCGAGATCGAAGAGGCCTTTGCTGCCACATTGACCCCCGGCGATACCTTCCTGATCGGTGGCCAGATCGTGCGCTATGAAACCTTGCGCGAAATGACGGTGGAAGTCAGCCGCGACAGGGGCCGCAAACCCAAGATCGCCGTTTTCTCGGGCACCAAATTCGCCACCTCTACCCAGCTAAGCCAGGGCATTCTTGACCTTCTGGCTCGCGGTGACTGGCCCGATCTGCCCGCCCACACCGCTGACTGGCTTGACCTGCAGCGCCAGGTGTCCGAATTGCCGCGCGCCGGGCAGATGCTGATCGAAAGCTTTCCGCATCAGGGCCGGGAACATACCTGTCTCTATGGCTTTGCCGGGCGCAACGCGCAGCAGACGCTGGGGCTGCTGGTGACCAAACGGATGGAGGAGCTGGGCCTTGATCCGCTGGGCTTTGTCGCCACAGATTACGCCACGCTGATCTGGGGCCTTGCGGAGCTGACCGACCCCGCGCCCTTGCTGGAGCCCGACGCCCTGCGCGACGGGCTGGAGCGCTGGCTGGCGGAAAACGCGGTGATGAAACGCGCCTTTCGCGGCGCGGCCACCATCGCCGGGCTGATCGAACGCAACAGCCCCGGCGCCCGCAAATCCGGACGGCAGGCGACGTTTTCGTCCGATATCCTTTATGACACGCTGCGCAAATACGATCCCGATCACCTGCTGCTGGATATCACCCGCGACGAAGCGCTGAGCGGGCTGGTAGATTTTGCCCGTGTCGAGGAAATGGCCGACCGCATCCGCGGCCGCGTGACCCTGCGGCGGCTGAAACGGATCAGCCCGCTGGCCGCGCCCCTACTATTGGAAATGGGGAAGGTGCCAGTTCAGGGCGCTGGGGCACAGAAACTTCTGGAGCGCGAAGCCGAAGAACTGATGCGCACCTCGGGCCTCGCGGAGCTGGATCCATGAACGATCCGGCAGGATTTCAGGGCGCCTTGGTCGGCTATGATTTCACACTGGCAGGCGCACGGCTCACCGCGCTTGGCAGCGGCGCGCTCTGGTGGGCAGAGCAGCGACTGCTTTGTGTCTCGGATCTGCATATGGGCAAATCCGAACGTCACCTGCGGCGCGGCGGCGCTCCCCTGCCTCCGTATGAGACCCGCGATACACTGGCGCGGCTGGCGGCGCTGATCCGGCAGCTGCAGCCCGAGACAGTGCTGTGCCTTGGCGACAGTTTCGACGATCTGGCCGCCGCCCAGGCGCTGCCTCCAGAGGACGTTCAGGACCTGCGCAGCCTGATCGCCGCACAGGACTGGATCTGGGTAGAGGGCAACCACGATCCGGGTCCTGCGGGATTTGGCGGTCGCTCCTGCACCGAGATGCGCATTGGCCCGCTCACCTTTCGCCACATCGCAGAGGGAGATGCCGAAGCAGGAGAGATCTCAGGCCATTACCACCCCAAGGCGCGGCTGCGCCGGGGCAGTGCCCGCCCCGCCTTTCTGCTGGATCGCACCCGGCTGATCCTGCCCGCCTTTGGCACCTATACCGGTGGGCTGCGCAGCAGTGATCCGGCCCTTGCGGGACTGATGGCGCCAGAAGCGATTGCGATCCTGACAGGACCAAAACCCCTGCCCTGCCCAATGCCTCGCTAGGTTGGCCCCGCTAACGCAACGTCTTGTTCCCACCGGTCCCTGCAGGCCGTATGATCGCGGCATGAGCACAGATCGCATATCAGACAGTTTCGCCCGCCAAAGCATGATGCAAACCCTTGGCGCCACGCTGGATTCCGTAGCGCCGGGCAAGGTGGTGGTCTCCGCCCCCATCCTGCCCAGCAGCCTGCAACAGCATGGCGTCGCCCACGCGGCGTTGACCTTTGCCATCGGCGATACCGCAGCAGGATACGCGGCGCTGTCCCTGATGCCCGAGGATCAGGAAGTGATGACCGCAGAGATCAAGATCAACCTGCTGGCGCCCGGCGCTGGGGATCGCCTGCGGGCCACCGGCACCGTGGTGAAACCCGGGCGACGGCTGGTCGTGGCCACCTGCGAAGTCCATGCCATCACCGGTGAGGAAGAAAAGCTGGTGGCGATCCTGCAAGGCACCATGGTGCCGGTCGCCAAGTAAAATCCTGCCCCACCAGAGACCAAACAGCAAAACACCCGCCGAAACAGTCCGGCGGGCGCAGCTGACAAAAGCGTCAGAGTATCAAAGCAATCAGGCGGTCAGACCTTCCGGCTCTGCCAGACCGTTGGCCCGGCAGCAGGCGGTGACCGTGTTGGCCAACAAGCAGGCGATGGTCATCGGACCGACACCGCCAGGCACCGGGGTGATGGCACCGGCGCGGGCCGCGGCGCTTTCGAAATGCACGTCACCCACAAGGCGGGTCTTGCCTTCGCCCTTTTCCGGGGCGTCGATGCGGTTGATACCAACGTCGATCACAGTGGCGCCTTCCTTGATCCAGTCGCCCGGCACCATTTCCGGGCGCCCGACGGCGGCCACCACGATATCGGCGCGGCGCACCACATCGGGCAGATCCTTGGTGCGGCTGTGCGCGATGGTCACGGTGCAGCTGTCACCCAGCAGCAGCTGCGCCATCGGTTTGCCCACGATATTGGAGCGGCCAATCACCACCGCGTCCATGCCCGACAGGCTGCCGTGATAATCACGCAGCATCATCAGACAGCCCAGCGGCGTGCAGGGCACCATGGATTTCTGGCCGGTGCCCAGAAGGCCGACGTTGGAGATATGGAAGCCGTCCACGTCCTTGGCCGGGTCGATGGCGTTGATCACCAGATCCTCGTCCAGATGGCCGGGCAACGGCAGCTGCACCAGAATACCATGCACGGCAGGATCATTGTTCAGCTGGTCGATCAGCGCCAGCAGGTCGGCCTCAGAGGTATCCGCCTCCAGCTTGTGCTCGTAGGAGTTCATGCCGACCTCAACGGTCTGCTTGCCCTTGGAGCGGACATAGACCTGGCTCGCCGGATCCTCGCCCACCAGCACAACCGCCAGACCGGGGGTGATACCGTGCTCTTCCTTCAGGCGCGCCACATGTTCGCCGACCTGACCGCGGACCTTGGCCGCAAAGGCCTTGCCGTCAATGATATTTGCTGCCATCGCTTCGTTCCTTCTTAGGGCTGCAAGACCGGATGCGGCCTCGCGCTCATGTCTCGGGGATCTCTCGCGCCTCGCGCGAAATCGACCAATCCACCATATCGCGCCAGATACCTTCGACCAGAGCAGGATCGAGCCCCTCGGCCTCGGCGGTGCGGCAGGCGTTGACCACAACCTCCTCAACACGGGCCGGGATCCGTGCGGGCCAGCCATTCACCTGCTTCAGCTCTACCGCCCGGTCAATATAATCCGCCCGCGCCCGCAGCATCCTGACCAGTGCCACATCGAGCGTATCAATCGCGGCGCGCAACTCTCCCATATCGGCGCAGTCCTGCGGTGGTTTCGGATTGGTCATCGTCACAAAAACTCCTACGGCCCGGGAATAGGTCCCCGGGCCGCAGATTGCGCAATTTGCGCCTTAGAACAAGCCTTCGATCTGCCCTTCGGCATTCAGATGGATGTTTTCCGCCGCAGGGGTGCGGGGCAGGCCCGGCATGGTCATGATCTCACCGCAGACAACCACGACAAACCCGGCGCCCGCAGAGAGGCGGACCTCACGTACCGGGACCGAGTGGCCGGTGGGCGCGCCGCGCAGGTTGGGATCGGTCGAGAAGCTGTACTGGGTCTTCGCCATGCAGACCGGCAGATTGCCATAACCCTGATCTTCCCAGAGTTTCAGCTGATCGCGGATCTTTTTGTCGGCCAGCACTTCGTCGGCGCGGTAGATGCCCTTGGCGATGCGCTCGATCTTCTCAAAAAGGGTCAGCTCATCGTTGTAGAGCGGTGCGAACTGGCTGACGCCGCTGTCGGCGATTTCCGCGACGCGGCGGGCCAGATCGGCAGAACCTTCCGAACCCAGCTCCCAGTGACGCGACAGGATCGCTTCGGAGCCCTGGGTTTCCACGTAGTCCTTGACCGCCTGGATTTCCGCATCGGTGTCGGTGACGAAGTGGTTGATCGCGACGACAACCGGCACACCAAAGGATTTCAGGTTGCCGATGTGACGGCCGAGGTTGGCGCAGCCTTCCATCACCGCTTCGACGTTTTCGGCGCCAAGATCTGCCTTGGCCACGCCGCCGTTCATCTTCATCGCGCGCACAGTGGCCACCAGCACAACGCAGTCGGGTGCGATACCAGCCTTGCGGCACTTGATGTTCATGAACTTCTCGGCGCCAAGGTCCGCACCAAATCCCGCTTCGGTCACCACGTAATCAGCAACTTTCATGGCGGTCTTTGTCGCGATGACAGAGTTACAGCCGTGCGCGATGTTCGCGAAGGGACCGCCGTGGACAAAGGCCGGGTTGTTTTCCAGCGTCTGCACCAGGTTCGGCTGCATTGCGTCCTTCAGCAGCACCGCCATGGCGCCTTCTGCCTTGATATCACGGCAATAAACCGGGCTGCGGTCGCGGCGGTAGGCCACGATCATGTCGCCCAGACGCTTTTCCAGATCCTGCAGGTCGTTGGCCAGGCACAGGATCGCCATCACTTCGGAGGCCACGGTGATGTCGAAACCACCTTCGCGCGGGAACCCGTTGGCAACACCGCCGAGCGACACGTTGATCTGGCGCAGGGCGCGGTCGTTCATGTCGACAACGCGGCGCCACTGGACGCGGCGGATGTCGATTTCCTGCTCGTTGCCCCAGTAGATGTGGTTGTCGATCATCGCGCTCAGCAGCGAGTGTGCCGAGGTGATCGCGTGGAAGTCACCGGTGAAGTGGAGGTTCATGTCCTCCATCGGCACGACCTGCGCGTAGCCACCACCAGCGGCGCCGCCCTTCATACCGAAGTTCGGGCCAAGCGAGGCTTCGCGGATACAGACCATGGCGTTCTTGCCGATCTTGTTCAGACCATCGCCCAGCCCCACGGTGGTGGTGGTCTTGCCTTCGCCCGCCGGGGTCGGGTTGATCGCGGTCACCAGGATCAGCTTGCCATCGGGTTTGTCCTGCACCGAGTTGATGAAGGACTGGCTCACCTTGGCCTTGTCGTGGCCGTAGGGCAGCAGATCGTCATGCGACATGCCCAGCTTGCTGCCGATGTCCTGAATGGGGAGCTTCTTCGCTTCGCGCGCGATTTCGATGTCACTCTTGTAGCTCATGGCCTGGTTCCTGACCTGTTTCTGTCCGTTGACCGGCTCGCGGGCCGGAGTTGACCAAGACTTAGCCAGACTGCGGCAAATGGCGCGCGTGATTTCCGACATTATCGTGTCTTGAAGCGGCGTAGGGCGAATTCGATCGGAACTTCGGGTGTCCGAAAGGAACGCATTGTTCCTTTCGGGCGCGGCTTCAGGGCGCCCAGGCGCGCTGATCCGGCACAAAAACCGTCAGAGCATCCCCGATTGAGAGCCGCCCCGGACGTTCTACCCAGGCGGTGATTCCCCGTCGGTTTTTCGCCGCAGGTTTGAATTTCGCGCCGTAACCGCCATGATCCTTTTCGATCTCGCGCCCCGGCAGCACGCAGGGGCGGTTCTCCATATCCACGGTCAGGGTGGTGCCATCCGGCCCCTGCAGCCGGGAACTAGGCGGGATGAAGGTGAAATCGGGAATACCGCGCAGCACCAGGCTGGCACCCAGCCAGGCCGGGTCGATCTGCTCCAGCCCCATATCCGCGGCAATCAGGGCCAGTTCTTCCTCAGAGAGAATGGTCAGTTGGCGCACGTTGCGGATTTCGGTGCCGGTGGGATAGAGGTTCTTCACCCGCACGCAGGAGGGACGCAAACTGCCCTCGTGACGCTCCCCCGCAATGCCGTCAAAGCCGAGGTCCAGCGTCTGCTGTGGAATCGCTGCAAGCCCCTCTCCTGCCGGAACCTGTCCCATCCAGACAATCTCTCCGGTGAATTCGGTTTCGCGCAAGACTGGCATGTGAGGACTCCCCTGTACTTCATCCGCTTTGCACTACCGCTTTCGCAGGGCACAGCGCTTTTGCCGAACCATACACGCTAAGCCCCGAACCGCCAGAGAGAACCATGGGCTTCATCGAGGTAGGCGGTCGGATCGCAACGCGATCCGATCCGAGCGCTGGGGCGCCGGGCAGCACGGCTGTCCGGCGCCCCAGCGCCACCCCCAACCCAACCGGCCCAGTCCAAACAAATGCCCACTGCTGCAAAGTAAAAGACCCGGTCAAAGACCGGGCCTTCTAAATTCAGGAAGCGCCTCAGGAGGACGGTTCCGGCTCCATGCCGCCCTCGGGCGGGGTTTTCTTCGGCTTGGCCTTGGGCACTGCGGTGACCGAGGCACTACCCTGATCGGTGTCGTCGCCTTCGTCCTCGCCTGAATGCGGCGGCTCGCCACCCATGACGCGCTTGATCTCATCGCCGGTCAGGGTTTCGTACTCGAGCAGACCCTGCGCCAGACGTTCCCATTCGTCGTGATGATCGGTCAGGATCTTGAAGGCGCGGTCATAGCCCATCTGGATGAACTCGCGTACCTCTTCCTCGATCAGTTCCTTGGTATGGGCGGAAACCGAGAAGCCGGTGGTGTTGCCACTGTAACCTTCGTGCGCCTCGGCATAATCGATATTGCCGACCTTTTCCGACATACCCCAGCGCATCACCATGGCGCGGGCCAGCTGGCTGGCCTGCTGGATATCGCCGGCCGGGCCGTTCGAGACGTGGCCTTCACCGTATTTGATGATTTCGGCGGCCTTACCGGCCATGGTCATCGCCAGCTTCTGCTCGCACTCGTCCTTGTGCCAGTTGAGCCGGTCCATCTCGGGCAGGCTCACTACCATGCCCAGGGCACCGCCGCGCGGAATGATCGTCGCCTTATAGACCGGATCACACTCGGGCAGCTTCAGGCCGACAACAGCGTGGCCCGCCTCGTGATAGGCGGTCTTTTCCTTCTGATCCGCCGTCAGCACCATCGAGCGACGCTCGGCGCCCATCATCACCTTGTCCTTGGCGTTCTCAAAGTCCTCCATGGTGACAAAGCGGCGGCCGACGCGAGCAGCCATCAGCGCAGCCTCGTTCACGAGGTTCGCCAGATCCGCACCGGAGAAGCCCGGGGTGCCGCGCGCAATGATGCGCATATCCACATCGGGGCCCAGCGAGGTCTTGCGTGCGTGCACGCCGAGGATCTTTTCGCGGCCCTTGATGTCGGGGTTACCGACGGTGACGTTACGGTCAAAGCGGCCCGGACGCAGCAGCGCGGGGTCAAGAACGTCCTTACGGTTGGTCGCCGCCAAGATGATCACGCCTTCGTTGGCTTCAAAACCGTCCATCTCGACCAGCAGTTGGTTCAGCGTCTGTTCGCGCTCGTCGTTACCGCCGCCATAGCCGGCGCCACGATGGCGGCCCACGGCGTCAATTTCGTCGATGAACACGATGCAAGGCGCGTTCTTTTTCGCCTGTTCGAACATGTCGCGCACACGGGATGCACCGACACCGACGAACATTTCAACAAAGTCCGAACCGGAGATGGTGAAGAAGGGCACGCCTGCCTCGCCCGCAATCGCGCGGGCCAGCAGCGTCTTACCAGTACCCGGAGGGCCCACCAGCAGCGCACCCTTGGGGATCTTGCCACCAAGACGCGAGAATTTCTGCGGGTTGCGCAGGAATTCCACGATCTCTTCCAGCTCTTCCTTGGCTTCATCGATACCGGCAACATCGTCAAAGGTGACGCGGCCGTGTTTCTCGGTCAGCATCTTCGCCTTGGACTTGCCAAAGCCCATGGCGCCGCCTTTGCCTCCGCCCTGCATCCGGTTCATGAAATAGACCCAGACACCGATCAGCAGCAGGAAGGGCAGCAATGTGATCAGAAACGACTGGAAACCCGACTGTTGCTGTTTTTCAGCCCGCACCGGGATGTTGTTCTCGATCAGCATCGAGGTGACTTCCGCGTCCCCCGGCTTGATGGTGACATAGCTCTGGCCATCGGATGTGGTGAAACGAACCTGCTCCCCGTCAAGGGTGACGGTGCTGACCTGTCCGCCTTCGACGGCGGCAACAAAGTCGGAATAGGTGCGCTCACGGCTCTGCATGGTGCTGCCCGACCCGCTGAACAAATTGAACAGCGCGAGGATCAGCAGAAACAGAACGACCCAGAAGGCGATATTGCGTGCATTACCCAAGGAAAATCTCCCAATATTCGAGGCGACGCGTAGATCGCCCACGTTGCGCTTAAAATAGGGAACATTCGGTCAGGTTCAATGCGATAAAAAGGATGCAAAGAACTCTTCTTCGCTGCAGGTCAGCTCTGCCGTACATCCCGGCGCCGGTCTCACCAGCGGTGCGGCAACCAGATCGGCCCCGCGCCACAAAGCAGGGGTGACCTCCAGCACTGGTCCGGGCAGACCGGTTTCCCGCCAATCCGGACAGAGCTGAAGCCCCTCTGCCCCGAGGGCGCGCACCTTGCAAACTTTTGATTTTAAACAATTAATTTCCCAGCGCCCATCCCAGACCTCACCGGGTTCCGCGATCTGGCCACGTACGGCCTGCGCTTCGCGGCAGATCCAGACACGGCCCCGGCGGCACAGGATGCGCCCACCAGCAAGGGTGGCCGAACCGCCGGTACGGGCGGTTTCCAGCGCTGCCATCATCGGCGCGCGCCGCGGCGGATAGGTGCCGCCAGAAACCCATTGCAGCGCCGCCCGCAGCAACCGGTGGGCAATTTCATCCGGCAGTCCCGCAAAATACGCCCGCTCTACCGCCACAGCGCCCGCCTGAAACGAAAATCCCTCCTGCGCCGCCGATAGTGCATAGTGATCAAGCGTTTGCCGCGCCTGTTGCATATTTTTTGCAACAAGCGACAGCGCCTCGACGCTCAGCCCCAGCTCTTCCAGCATAGGCAGGGCCTGACGCAGCCGCACCCGGTCGAATCGCCTATCCTCATTTGAGGGGTCGTCGACCCAAGGCACACCTTCGGCGCGCAGGTAATCACGCAGTTCGTCCCGACGGAGCGACAAGAGCGGACGCAGCAGCGTCAGATCCTCCACCTGCCGCACGGCGGACATTGCTGATAATCCATCCACGCCGGAGGCCCGCGTCAGCCGCATCAGCACGGTTTCCGCCTGATCGTCTGCCGTATGACCCAGCGCCAGTGCGGCGATACCCTTGTCACGTGCCCAATCGCGCAGCAGACCATAGCGAGCCTGCCGGGCCTGATCCTGCAGATTGCCCGCGCCGGGTCCCTCGGCCCAGTGCAGAATATCGTGTGAAAGTCCAAGGCCCGTGGCCAGCGCCGCAACGCCCTCCGCCTCTGCGGCCGAGGCTGCGCGCAATCCGTGGTCCACCGTGACCGCGTAAAGCTGCACCCCTTCGGGCGTTAAAGCGCGGTGTAGGATGTGAAGAAGCGCAACCGAGTCGCTCCCCCCGGAAACAGCAACCCCCAGCCGCTCTGGCAGGGGGTGTGGAATCTGGGCGCGAACGCCTGCAATGATATCCGCCGCGTCTTGCGTCAAGAACAGCCCAGCGTGGCCATCTCCGCCTCGGCGCGGGCCACGGTTTCATTGCCGGGAAACCGTGCGTTGACCTCGGACAGGGTGATACAGGCCTGATCCAACTGGCCCAACCGGCCAAGTGCGGCGCCCAGTTCAAACAGCGCCTCGGGCGCCATCGGGCCAACCGCATCGCCGGTAAAAGACGCCAGATAGGCCCGCGCCGCCTCACGCGTGTCGCCCAGACCATCCATCGCCTTTCCACGGTGGAAATCAGCCTTTGCCGCCAGCGGGCTGCCCGGGTAGGCAGCATTGAAGGCTGCGAATTTCTCGGCGGCGTCCTGATAGCTGCCTTCCTCCAGCGCCTGTTTCGCGGCGTCGAAATCCGCGCGCTCACCCACAGCCAATTCGCTGGCATCACCCGGCACAGGAACCGGTACAGAGGTCTCGGTGGCGGCGGCCTCGGTATCCCCGCCCAGCGTCGTGGTTTCACCCAAGGCACTGATGTCGCCGCCTTCCAGTTCGACCAGACGGAACTCCAGATCGCCGATCCGGTTGGTGCCATCGGCGACAATCCGGTTGATGCGGTATTCCAGCTGTTCGGTCTGGGCGGTCAGGCGCTGCAGCTCGGTCTCGATCGCTTCGACCCGGTCCAGCACGGAACTGCCTGCCAGATTGGTGGCAGGCGCGCCGGTGGTGGACAATTCGCGCGTCAGACGCTGGATTTCCACGTGCAGGACGGTCAGCTCCTGCCGAATATCGGCAAGGGTCTGCTGGTCCTGCGCTGCTGCGGGCAGCGGCCCGAACAGCGCGGCAACGGCAGCCGAGGCAATCAGGGTGGCGCGGATCCGGCGGGGCAGCTGCATCGCCTTACCCCGTCAGGCCGCTGGCCAGAACGGTCACGGCGCGGCGGTTCTTGGCATAGCAGCTTTCGGCCGAACAGATCTCAAGCGGGCGTTCCTTGCCATAGCTGACCACCTGGATCCGGTTGCCCGCAACCCCTTGGGAAATCAGGAATTCCCGCGCCGAATTGGCCCGGCGCGCCCCAAGCGCAAGGTTGTATTCCCGGGTGCCCTGCTCATCCGCGTGCCCCTGGATCGTGACGTTGTAATCGGTATTGGTCAGCAGCCAACCCGCCTGCCCGCGCAGGACCTCTTCGGCGGCAGGCGACAGGCTGGACTGATCCACCGCGAACAGCACCCGGTCACCGATGGCCTGCTGGAAATAAGCCGGGCTGGTGGGATCTGAAACCGATCCCGCTGCACCGGCGCCCGCGCCGCTGCCATCCCCGAACCTGGTGTCGTCCCAGGAGGCGTTGCTACAGCCTGCAACCCCAAGGGCTGCGACCACCAGAAGTGCCTTTTTGAAACCGCTCATGCTCATTCCCTACCCCTTTACGTTTCTTGCTGGCAGCCTACCACATGTCGGATCAGGCAGCCATGCCGGTATTTTTACCCCGTTGACCATTGCGTTACGGTCCGGGCCTCAGTTCTGCAGCGGCGACCAGGCCGGATCCGATGCCCCGTCGGGGGTGCGGACCGGCTTCAGGTTGCGCCCGGTGATATCCACCGAATAGAGCAGCGCCCGGCCGCTCGCCCCCTGGGTTTCGCGGGTGAACATGATCACCCGGCCATTCGGCGACCAGGTCGGCCCCTCGTCCAGGAAGGACGCCGTCAGCAGGCGCTCCTCGCTGCCATCGGTGCGCATGACGCCGATATGGAAACGGCCCTTGCTTTGCTTGGTAAAGGCGATCAGATCGCCGCGCGGCGACCAGACCGGGGTGCCATAGCGCCCGGTGCCAAAACTGATCCGCCGCGCCGCGCCGCCCGCTGCGGGCATCACGTAGAGCTGCGGCGCGCCAGAGCGGTCGCTTTCGAACACGATCTGGCTGCCATCCGGCGAATAGGAAGGCGCCGTTTCGATCGACGGTGCGTTGGTCAGGCGGGTGCGTTTTCCGCTGGCGATATCCATCGTGTAAATGTCGGTATTGCCGCCCTGGGACTGTGAATAGACCACCGTGCGCCCATCGGGGGCGAAACGGGGAGCAAAGCTCATGATGCCATCGTCCGCCGACAGGATGCGGCGCTGCACCTTACCCACGTCCAGCACGTGGATCTGCGGAAATCCGGTCTCGTAGCTGGTATAAAGCACCCGGTCGCCGGTAGGCGAAAACCGCGGCGCCAGCACGATGGCATCGCTGTTGGTCAGATACTGCACGTTGGCGCCATCATAATCCATGATCGCCAGCCGTTTGCGGCGGTCGTTCTTGGGGCCGGTTTCAGACACAAATACCACCCGGCTGTCGAAATAGCCGCCTTCGCCCGTGATCCGGCTGTAGACGGCATCGGCCACCTTATGCGCCATGCGCCGCCAGCCATCGGTGGTGCCGGAAAACTGCAACCCTCCGCCAAGCTCGCCTTCGGAAAACACATCATAGGCGCGGAAACGCACGGTCAGACGCTTGCCCTTGACGCTGACTGCACCGGTGATCAGCGCCTGCGCATTGACGGCCTTCCAATCAGCAAATTTCACAGCGTCGTCAAAGGCGGCAACCTTGGAAATATGCGCCGAGGCCGGAACCTCGCGGAACAGGCCAGTGCCGCTCAGATCCGCAGCCACCACCCGGGCGATCTGCGCCGCGTATTCGCGCGCTGCCGGGTCGTCAGGAATGAAATCGGGCACCGCATAAGGCAAGGGCTCGATCACGCCCTGATCGATCTCGATCCGCAACGGCCCGTTTTGCGCCAAGGCAGACCCGTTCAGCGCCAGAACGGCGCCGCAGAATGTCAGGCCAATCAGAGCCAAGCGTGCCAGATAGGTCTTCATTTGATCCGCATCCTTTCGGGATTGAATGTCATCTCAATATCACGCCATTGCGCATATTTTTCAGGGGGAAGTTGAAATCCTCGTGAACCGCAGCGGATAATTGCCCGCCGGGCGACCTCAAAGGCGGTTTTCGCAGCAGCAGTCGAGCCGCCGGTGCTCGACAGCATTTGGATGGAGCCGATATCCGGTTTGCCATCCTGTGAGAGGCTGACCCCAACAACCACGGTTGTTCGCTGGGCCTCGGTTGAAAGCGCTCCAAAGTTCCAGCACTGCGACACCGCCACCCGCAAAGCGTCCCTTTCGCCCGAGGTTAGCGGCGGGCCAGAGGGTACCGGCGCCTCCACATCCGCGCCGCCGGACAGCGCAGCGGCAAGCGCATCCTCCACAGCAGAAGGGTCCACCTGCGGCTGGGTATCTTCGATCTCAACCGGCGTCGGCGCCGCTTCGGGCTCCGGCTCCGGCGCCGCCGCGCGGCGTATCGGGCGCCCACGGGGCCGCAGGGACTGCTCGGGCGCGGTCACGGTCTGCTCGTCGCTTTCGTTCTCTTCGGTCACGATACGGTCGCTGGCGGCCTCCGGGGCGGTGGCCTCCTGGACTTCCTGCTCTGTCTCGGCACCGACGTCGGGGGCGACTTCGGGCTGTTCGATCTCATCCACTGCCGTGTCCGGCTCGGGCGGGGCCACCGGCACCGGGGCGACCCGGTCCACCGGGCGCTGCTGCTGCACGTCGGGCTGCGGCGCCACCAGCGCCGTTGTCTCCGGCGGCTCAGGCACGCCGGGCGCCGTGTCCGGCACCTCGGGTTCGGCAGGTTCCGGGGGCTGTTCGGGCGTTTCTGCCACCACCGGGTCGGGGATTGGCGGGGACAGCGGTTCGGGTGTGGGGGGCTCCGGCTCTGGCCGCTGCTGTGGCGGCAAGGACACCTCCGGCGCGGCACTTTCCTGCGGCGGCTGCAGCGTGCTGGCCTCGGGCGCCACCTGCGGCGCCTGCCGCGTCTGGCTGAGGCGCTCGAATTCCTCGGCACTGATCAGAGAGACCTCCTGCACCTCGAACGGCAATGGCTCGGACGGGAACCAGGCGCCAAATGCGACCCAGCTCAGCAGCAGCCCATGCCCCGCAAGAGAGATCTTGGTTCCGGTCTGCACGCGTCGTGCCCCCGCCTATTGATCCGGGCCGCTGCCCGACCCGCCATCTGCCACACCCGCAGGTGCACCATCCAGCGCCGGACCACCCACGTCGGTCACCAGACCCACGTTGGAAAAGCCGCCCGCATTAAGCGCGCCCATGATCTGCATGACATCGCTATAGGCAATCGCCCCATCGGCGCGCAGATAGACCCGGTCAGAGCTGCGCTCCGCCGCGATGGCGCGCAGTTTCACCACCAGGTCATCCCGCGCAACCGAGGTGGTCTGGATCTGGATATCGCCGCCTGCGGTCATGGTGACGGTCAGCGGCTCTTCCTCATCGCCGGGCAAGGCGCCGGCAGCGGTTTTCGGCAGATCCACCGGCACACCCACCGTCATCAGCGGCGCGGCCACCATGAAGATGATCAAGAGCACCAGCATCACATCGACAAAGGGCGTGACGTTGATTTCGGCCATCGGCTGCACCCGGCCGCGACGGCGGCCCCGGCGGCGCCCGCCCGATCCCGAAGACGACTGTTGAACAGCGGCGCCCATGGCTCAGGAATCCAGCTGACGGCTGAGAATGGTAGCGAATTCATCGGCAAAGGCTTCATAGCCGCCAAGGATCCGGTCACTGTCCGCGCTCAGCTTGTTGTAGAAGATCACCGCCGGGATTGCGGCCAGAAGGCCAAGGCCCGTTGCCATCAGCGCCTCGGCAATACCCGGCGCGACAACGGCAAGGTTGGTGTTCTGCTGTTCGGCGATTTCGATAAAGGCAGTCATGATACCCCAGACGGTGCCGAAAAGACCGATAAAGGGCGCCGTAGAGCCGACGGTGGCCAGCACTGGCAACCCGCTTTGCAGGGTTTCTGCCTCCTTGGCGATGGCCACATCCATCGACCGGTCAATGCGCGCCTGCGCCCCGGGGATCAGCCCGCCATCGCTACGGTGGCTGCGGCGCCATTCCGCCATGCCAGCGGCAAAGATCCGCCCCGATGGCCCGGCCGGATCCGGCCCCAGCTGATCGAACAGCCCGTCCAGAGGCTCACCCGACCAAAAGGCAGCTTCAAAATCCGCCGCTTCGGCCCGTGCCTTGCGATAGTTGATGATCTTCTGGATGATGATGCCCCAGGACCATACCGAGGCGGCGATCAGCATCAGCATCACCAGTTTCACGGTGATCGTGGCCCGCGCGAATAGGCCCCACATAGAGAAATCAATCTCCTGCGCCAGCGCCAGAGTTTCTGCTTCCATTTGCCTGCTCTATCGTTTCCGGCCATCTGCCTGCGGCCTTGATTGAGGCAACGCTAGCGCAGTTCACACGGAAAAGCCAATGAAACAGGCGTGACAGAGGCTCCAGCCTAGAGCAATGCGCGAATCTCTGCCGGCAGGCGTGTGGGACGCCCATCCGCCGCGGTAACGCAGACCGCCGTGACCACCGCCTTGAACAGGGGCGTGTCGCCGCGCCGCACCAGCTGCCGCATCGTAAGCCGCGCCCCGGTCAGTTTTTCCACCTCGGTTTCCACCATCAGCTCATCCTCGAACTTGGCAGGCGCCAGGTAATCGGCTTCGATCCGCTGCACCACCCAGATGAGACCGGCATCGCGCATGGCATTCTGGTCATTGCCAAGCTTGCGCACCCAGTCGCTGCGCGCCCGCTCGATATAGCGCAGGTAGTTGGCGTGATAGACGATCCCGCCCATGTCGGTGTCTTCATAGTAGACCTGTACCGGGAATTCATGCGTCATGATCTGCCCTTTCTCGCTCTTGCCCGCACCCTAGGGCGCCCCCCTCAGGCCAGCAAGCCCCAGGCCTTTATGACGGTGCGGGATCTTCCAAGGGGTAGTCCGCCAGCACCTCATAGCGCGCACCATCCGGCGTCAGGGTCGAACGGAACAGCGCCATCCGGTCGATCTGCATCTCTGGCAGCGAGAAATCCCCCTGCGCCTGCAGGAAGGCGCCAAGGCGCTGCGCCCTGTGCTCCGGCATCAGGCGGGGAAACCGCGCAAGGGTGATATGCGGGCGGAACCTTTCGCGCGGCAGGTCGATCTCCGCCCGCTCTGCTGCCCGCCGCACCTGATCGCGCAACCGGGACAGGTCGGGATCCGGTGCAACCGCAGCAAAAAGAATACGCGGCATACGACCGCCAAACAGATCCAGCCCAGTGATCCGCAACCTCAAGGGCACCGCCGCAATCCGCGTCAGCTCTTCATGCAGCATCTGCAGTGCGAAATCGGGCTGATCGTCCAGAAAGGCCAGCGTCAGATGCAGATTGTCCCCAGGCACCACGCGCCCCACCGGGATCTCCTCTTGCAGGGTCTCCAGCGCCAGAATGGCCTCCTCTGGCAGTGACAGCCCGACAAAGGCCCGCATGGCGCTGACCTCCCCTCTCTATTGCACAGGTGTGTCCGGCGGCGGCGCCTGAAGACGCGCAAACAGGCGCAGCGCGTGCGAGGCATCATCCGCAGCCACCGGCATCATCCGGTCATAGGCGGCGGCGATCACCCCGGCGATCTCCGGGCGCAGGATGGTCGCGCCGGTTTCCGGCAGCACCGCCAGCGGGGACCTATCGGCAAAGGCGCCCTCGCCCCACATCAGCATCACCTGCACCGCCTGCGTCAACGCCAGGGTTTCCGCAGGCATCCGCGCCAGTTCGCCTTTCATCCGCAGGAAGACGAACCCGGCCTGGATGGCCCCCTGATCGTCAAACCGAAAGGCGCGGTACTGGCTGGCATCCGCCGCCTTGAGCCGCGCCACCAGAGGATCCAGATCCGGGATCAGACGGCCCAGATCCGGAACTTCCAAAAGCTCATCCCACTCGCGGAAGAAAAAGAACATCAGATTGGCGCCCAGTTCCGGGTCGGTTTCGGCCATCTGGTGCCCTGCCAGCGTCACCACAGCTTCGAGCGCGCCCTTGATTGTCTTCAGCGTCTCCTCTTCGACGCCAAAGACGATAGGTGCAATCGGTCGGCCCCAGCGGGCAAAGGCATAGCCGCCGCCGGGGCGGGAAAACAGCGCTTCGATCTGCTCCGGTGTCAGGTCCAGTGTCATGATGGCGGCTCCGTCGGTCGTCCCAGTCTCGCATCGGGGCCGTCTATGCCTGCAAGAAAGCTGAACGGCAAGGGGCAGCTCCCGCGCCCGCAGGATCCCGGCTGCGCCGATGATCCTGACCGGCCTTGGGCCCGGCGCCGCTGTCGCGGCGCGGTTGCGCCATCCGCGCACGCCCCCTTTTTCGGGTCAAGGGACGCGCCAGCGGCCACGCGGTACGCGTGGTTCACCCTTGAGGCGAAAAAGGGGAACACACAATAGAAAAGGTTCCTGAGGGACAGATCTGTCCTTCAGGAACCTCTCAGCAAGTTATTGCGCCGCGGCAGCGGCGCCCCGCCCGTTCAGGAAAACAGATCGCTTTGCGATTTCGGCGGTGCAATCCCCAGATGCGTCCAGGCCTTCTGCGCCAGCATCCGGCCACGCGGCGTGCGCTGGATCAGCCCCTGCTGCAACAGGAAGGGCTCGATCACCTCTTCCAGCGCATCGCGGCTTTCGCTCAGCGCCGCCGACAGGGTTTCGATGCCCACCGGACCGCCCGAATAATTCTCGGCGATCAACCGCAAATAACGGCGATCGGCACCATCTAGGCCCAGATTATCGACACCAAGCCGGGTCAGCGCGCCATCGGCCAGCTCCCGGGTGATCGTGCCATCGCCCTCGACCACCGCAAAGTCCACCACGCGGCGCAAGAGCCGCCCGGCGATCCTGGGGGTGCCGCGGGCGCGCCGCGCGATTTCCCGCGCGCCGGCCTCATCCGCCGGGGCGCCCAGTTTGCGGGCATTACGGGTGACGATCTCGTGCAACTCCTCGACGGTGTAGAATTGCAGCCGGGTGGGAATGCCAAACCGGTCACGCAGCGGTGTGGTCAGCAGGCCCATCCGGGTGGTGGCCCCAACCAGGGTAAAGGGCTGCAGCTCGATCCGCACGGTGCGGGCCGCCGGCCCTTCACCGATGACGAGATCCAGCTCGAAATCCTCCATCGCCGGGTAAAGCACCTCCTCCACCGCCGGGTTCAGCCGGTGGATCTCGTCAATAAACAGAACGTCCCGCGCTTCCAGATTGGTCAGGATCGCGGCCAGATCGCCCGCCTTGGCCAGCACCGGGCCAGAGGTCATGCGGAAATTGACGCCCAGCTCGCGCGCGACGATCTGCGCCAGCGTCGTCTTACCTAGGCCGGGAGGCCCGTGAAACAGCGTGTGGTCCATCGCTTCACCGCGGCGGCGGGCGCTTTCGATAAAGACGCGCAGGTTGGCACGCGCTTCGGCCTGACCGATAAACTCGCCCAGCCCCTGCGGGCGCAGGGCACGGTCGCCATCGCCTGCACCGTCTTCGGGCAATGGATCGGGGCGCAGAGTCGGATCGGCGTCAATCATTTCGGCCTCGCAGGCTATTATTCGCACGCTCCCGTCCGGCCGACAGGCCAGACAGGGCCCGGCCGCCCCCCCGGGCGGGCACCTGGTTTTCACCCGTGGCCGGGCACTGCCCTTTGTGCTTCACTGCCATTCTTCGTTCACCCTTTCGGCGCCAGCAGGCGCAGCGCGGCGCGGATCAGCTCCGCCTCTCCGGCTTCCGGCTCTGCTGCTGCGGCCTCGGCCACGGCAGCGGCGGCATCCGACGGCCCATAGCCAAGGTTCCCCAGCGCAGACAGCGCCCCGGCCGAGGCCGCAGCAGCTCCGCTGGGTTGTTTCTGCTGTTTCTTGTTCTTGCGCGCGGGTTTTGCCGCGGGTGCGGGTTCGCCCGTTTCCACCACCGCGTCCAGCTCAGGCCCGTCCATTGCCTCGGTGACGGTCCCGCCCATGGCCATCACGCCGGGCGCCTTGTCCTTCAGATCGAGCACGATGCGCTGCGCGGTTTTGGGACCGACCCCCTTGGCCGCCTTGACCGCTGCCCAATCGCCAAGCGCAATGGCGCGGCTGACCCCATCTGGCCCGAGCGCGCTGAGGATGGCCAGCGAGACCTTCGCCCCGACCCCCTGCACCGAGGTCAGCAGCCGATGCCATTCCTTTTCCAGCAGCGAAGTAAACCCGAACAGCTGCATCAGGTCCTCGCGCACCAGGAGTTCGGTATAAAGCGCCACCGCCTCTCCGACGCCGGGCAGCGCTGCCATGGTGCGTTCCGAACAATAGACGATATAGCCAACACCGCGCACGTCGATCAGCACGTGGTCCTGAGCGCGGTATTCCAGCCGCCCGGTGAGTTTTCCAATCATGCCCGCACCTCCTTCAGGACCCGCTGCTGCGTGCCCCCGTAATAGGCGTGACAGATGGCAATCGCCAGCGCATCCGCAGCATCGGCGCCCTTGGGCGCGCAGCCGGGCAGTTGCAGTTTGACCATATGCAGGATCTGCCCCTTGTCCGCATGTCCGACGCCAACCACCGTCTTCTTCACCCGGTTGGGCGCATATTCCCCCACCGGCAGACCGGCCTTAGCCAGGGTCAACAGCGCAACGCCGCGCGCCTGCCCCAGTTTCAGCGTCCCTGCACCGTCCTTGTTCACGAAGGTCTGTTCGATGGCCGCCTGATCTGGACGGTAGGCCGCGATCACCTCGCTGACCTGATTGTGGAGCGACAAGAGCCGCTCTCCCAGATCATCCCCATCTGACTGGCACAGCCCGTTCGCCACATGCGACAGGCGCGTGCCCTGCGATTCGATAACGCCCCAACCGAGGGTCCGCAGCCCCGGGTCGATTCCCAAAATCCGCATGCTGTGACCGGTCCCTGCTCATTGGTTCGAATTGTTTTGAAGATCCACTAGCACAAAAGGCGAACATATCCAAACGCTTTCGCCTCGGGCCGCCCAGGGGCGCGAACACCGGAGACGGCGCAAATCGGTAAATTCGGGTTCGAAAACGCCCTCTCGATGTCGGGCTGCGACATCCGCTGGCGTAAACACTGCAAAACGGAGGAGAGCCCTTATTTACAAGGCCAAAAGCCATGCAAAATTTGCATGGGGCCATGCAAAAATCGACCTTGCTGCCGACGGATTTCGCCTCTACCTGCCGATTAACGTCACACGGCGCATCACAGTAACACATACCCAAGAGGACAAGGATATGGCTGCATTCGACACCACCCGCACCACCTATGGCTCCGTCGGCCTGTTTGGCCGTATCGGCGGCCTTCTGACCACCACTCTGGCCTCTGTCGTGGCCTGGAATGACGCGCGTGTAACCCGCAAGGCGCTGTCCGGTCTCAGCGACCGCGAACTGGCCGACATCGGCATGTGCCGCGGCGACATCGACGACATTGCAGAGGGCAAGCCGGTCTTCTGATCGCCTCCCTTGACCTGACTGACGCTCTTTTTCCCTCAGGGCGCACAGTAAGACGCCGCGGACCACCCTGGTCTGCGGCGTTTTTCGTCTGAATTCAGGAATGTGTCGGCACCCGCCGCCGCAACCGATACAGGCGGGCAGGAAAAATGCGCAACAATGCAGTTCAGTGCAGATAGGGACGGAGTTTTTCGCCGATCAACATGGACACAGGCTCGGCCTGCATCAGAAAGGCACCGGCCCGCTCGACCGCAACGCCCTTGGACAGTTCCGCAACCCGTGCGTCGTAGCTGGCGAACCCCAGCGCCGCCATCAGGAAACCCTTGAACAGGAAAAAGGCACAGAGGAAAAACACCACCGCGCGCGGTGTGATCCGCGAGCGTATCTGGCGCGGCGCCACCACGATCAGACCGTCCGAGCGCACCCGGGCGGAATAGCCAGCAGACATGTCGTTGTGCTTGCCTTCAAGGCGCCGCAGACGCGCCTGGAATTCTTGATGTTGCTTGCCCATAACACGAGCCCCCAAAACCTACTGGCCCCCACCAGCGATTGAGGCAGTATGCGCGCGAAATGTGGCAAGTTTTGGGCGGATACTTAAAATAAGAGGTAAACTTAGCTCAATCAGCTCTCTTTCTGCAACAAGAGCGTCGTCCATTCACCGATTTCATCCCGCCGCCGCAGGATCAGACCGTTCTCTGCGTAGACCGCGATCACATCGTCCGCCTGCTCGTTGAGGATGCCCGACAGGATGGCAAAGCCGTCCTTGCGCAGGTTCGCGGCGATATCCGGGGAAAGCGCCACAAGCGGGCCTTTCAGGATATTGGCAAAGATCAGATCATAGGGCGCCACCGCCTTCAGATCCGGGTGATCAAAGCCTGCGGCCTCAAGACAGGTCACCTGCCCGCCCATGTCATTGGCCTTGAGGTTCGCCTCGGCGACCTCGACAGCGACCTGATCGATATCGCTGGCCATGAACTGCCCATCCCAGACCCGCGCCGCTGCCATGGCCAGAACTGCGGTGCCGCAGCCGATGTCGGCTACCTTGGCGCCGGCAAACCCTGTGTCGATCAGATGATCCAGCGCCCGAAGACAGCCCAACGTGGTGCCGTGGTGGCCGGTGCCGAATGCCATTGCCGCCTCAATCAGGAGCGGGATCTTGTCCCCCGGCACCTTATCCGCATCGTGGCTGCCGTAGACGAAGAACCGCCCGGCCTCGACCGGAGCGAGTTCCCGGCGCACATGGGCGACCCAGTCGGTTTCCGGCAGTTCAGAGACGGCAAAGGGTTTCGCCTCATGCATCGCTGCCAGCAGCGCAAGACCGGCCTCATCCGGGGCTTCGGTGAAATAGCCGCCAACCTCCCACAGGCCCGATCCATCCTCGACCTCGAAGACACCGACACCGGTGGGTTCCGGGGTCAGACGTTCCATCGCATCGCCCAGCGCCTCGGCTTTGGCTTTTCCGGTGAGGGTGGTTAGGGCGGTGAAAGTGGGCATGGCGGGTCTCCAGGATGTGCTGTACAGCGCCTAGGCCCCGCAGACGGTCCCGTCAAGCGTAAGGCGCGCAGGCCGACCAGCCCGACCACACACTGCGCACGGCCTTCCCCTCCAATGTCTCGCCTTTACTCGGCCGGGGCGGCAGCGGTGAACTTGCTGAACACCGTCTCGTTGCCCGGTTCGGGATGGCGCGGGATCAGGCAGGCCAGCGTCAGCGAGATCAACGCCATCGCCGCCGCCAGACCAAAGACCGCCGCCGGAGAGATCACCCACAAAAGACCCAGCAGGACCGGCAGGAAGACGGCCGCGATATGGTTGATGGTAAAGGCAACCGCTGCGGTGGGGGCGATATCGCCGGGATCGGCGATCTTCTGGAAATAGGTCTTCAGCGCCAGCGCCAGCGCAAACAGCACGTGATCGATGACATAAAGCGTCGCCGCCAGAACGACGCCCCAACCGAACCAGTAGATGCCGCCATACATGGCAAAGACCACGGCCAGCCCGGCGTATTCAAAGATCAGGGTTCGCCGTTCACCGAATTTAGCGACAAACCGGCCCAGCAGCGGCGCCACGGTCATGTTGATCACCAGGTTGATCAGGAACAGGGCGGTGACTTCATGCACCTCGAACCCGAATTTCTCGACCATCATAAAGCCGGCAAAGACGACAAAGATCTGCCGCCGCGCCCCGGCCATGAATTGCAGCGCATAATAGAGCCAGTAGCGGCGGCGCAGGATCAACTTTTTGACCTGCGGGTGCGGTGCCTCGAATTGCGGATAGACCATGAGGCAAACCAGCGCCAGCAGCGTCGTCACCCCGCCTGCGCTCATGAAAACGACGTTGTAGCTGAGGTTCAGCGGCTCCCACAGCAGGACAATCAGCCCGTAGACCACCAGCGTCGCCGCCGATCCAGCGGCCAGAAGCCAGCCCAGGATCTGCGGCGCCCGTGCCTTTGGCAGCCATTGCAACTGCAACGACTGGTTCACCGTCTCATAGTAGTGAAACCCGATCGAGGACAGCATGGTGATGGTCAGGATCCCGCCCAGCGAGGGGAACCAGGCGGTCACCGCTGTCGCCGCACCGAGGAGCATCAGCGACACCAGTCCCAACACCTGTTCACGCACCAGCAGGATCACTGCGATCACCCCAATGGCCAGAAATCCTGGGATTTCCCGCACCGTGTGAAGCAGGCCGATGTCGGCGCCGTCGAACTGAGCCACCTCGATGACAAAGTTATTGAGCAGCGCATTCCAGGCATTGAAGGCAATCGGCATACACAGCGCCATGACGAACAACAGCGTGGTCGGGCGACGCCAGCGCGGCATATTGCGCGCGGTCTCTATCGGGACGGGATTGAACATGGGTCAAGCATGTACGCCCCTTTGCCCGCTCTGGCGAGAGCAAAACCGCCCGTGCACATCTGATCTGCATCAATGCAGCGCCTCTGATTTATACATATTACGATGCGTGCATAGATCAGGAGGCGCGCAATGGATCTGGTTTCACTTGTAGAAGGCATCGGAGAGGCCCCGACGGCGGCCCTGTTCGGGTTTCTCACCGGTCTGACCTTTGGCGTTGCGGCGCAGCGCTCCCGCTTTTGCCTGCGCGCGGCCACGGTGGAATTCGCGCGCGGCCGGATGGAGGACAAGGTGGCGGTCTGGCTGTTGACCTTCTCTACCGCCGTGGTCTGGGTGCAGGCGGCGCAGCTGCTGGGGCTGATGAATGCAGCGGATGCGCGGATGATGGCGGTGCCGGGCAGCTGGTCCGGCGCGGTGATCGGCGGTCTGATCTTTGGCGCTGGCATGGTGCTGGCGCGGGGCTGCTCGGGGCGGCTTCTGGTGCTGGCGGCCACCGGCAACCTGCGCTCGGTCGTGTCCGGGCTGATCTTTGCCGTCGTGGCACAGATGAGCCTTTCGGGCGTGCTGTCACCGCTGCGCGACCGGCTTGCCGGGCTCTGGGTGACCTCCGGCGGGCGCAACATGGACCTTCTGGCCACCTTTGGCCTGCCGGAATGGGGCGGTCTGGCCCTTGGCGCGGCGATTGCTGTGCTGGCGCTCTGGCTGTCGCGCCGCAACCGTATCGGCGCGGCGCGGCTGATCTTTGCCTCGGGCGTGGGGTTTGCCGTCGCCATGGGCTGGGTGCTGACCTATGAGCTCAGCCTTGTCGCCTTTGACCCGGTGCAGATCGAAAGTGCCACCTTCACCGGCCCCTCGGCCCATACGCTGATGTTTTTCCTCGACCGCAACGCCATTCTTGAATTCGATGTGGGTCTGGTGCCGGGCGTCTTTATCGGCGCGATGCTGGCCGCTGCCCTGTCCGGAGAGATGAGGATCCAGGCCTTTGACGGCGCTGTCACCATGCGCAAGGCGATGATCGGCGCGGCCCTGATGGGATTTGGCGGCATGCTGGCGGGTGGCTGCGCCATCGGCGCAGGCGTCACCGGCGGGTCGATCTTTGCCGGCACCGCCTGGCTGGCGCTGTTCTGCATGTGGATCGGAGCGATGCTGACCGATTTCCTGATCGATCAACCGGGCCGGACGGTGACCGCGTAAAAATTTGTAGGTCAGCGGGATTATTTCTCGCGCAGGCGCGTCTTATTATCTGCCGGTCGCAACGGACCGGTACGATCTTAGATGAAAGGACCAAAAGATGCGCTTCACCTTCCCTATTGCCGTTATCGCCGCAGCCATGATCGGCTCAGTCGTACAGGCTGCTACCGCGATCCAGAGCGGCGACAGCGCCAAGGGCGCGATCCTGACCGACGGCAGCGGCATGTCGCTTTATACCTTCGACAAGGACACAGCCGCCGTTTCCAACTGCTATGGCGATTGCGCCACGAAATGGCCGCCGCTGGAGGCCAGCAGCAAGGCCCGACCGCAGGGCGCCTTTGGCATCATCCTGCGCGCCGATGGCGCCCGCCAGTGGACCCACGAGGGCAAGCCGCTCTACACATGGTTCAAGGATGCCAAGTCCGGCGAT
This sequence comes from Phaeobacter sp. SYSU ZJ3003, assembly GCF_041300735.1. Classification (NCBI taxonomy): domain Bacteria; kingdom Pseudomonadati; phylum Pseudomonadota; class Alphaproteobacteria; order Rhodobacterales; family Roseobacteraceae; genus Phaeobacter; species Phaeobacter sp. SYSU ZJ3003. Next base: position 171,970 of record NZ_PXNU01000012.1, read on the forward strand.
ATTACCGGTGACGGCGTCAAGGGCGTCTGGCACCTCGCCCGCCCGTAGGCGCGCCCCGGCCCGAAGGTCCCCCCCTCCCATGACCGACTTGGACAAGATCGAAGCCCAGATCCCGGCACTGCGCCGCTACGCCCATGCGCTGATGCGCGACGCCGAGGCGGGCGACGATCTTGTCCAGGATTGCCTCGAACGGGCCGTGGCCAAGCTGCATCAGCGCCGTCCCGATGGCGCGCTGCGAGCCTGGTTGTTCCGCATCCTGATCAACCGCCACCGGGACCTGATGCGCCGAGCCCCACGGCCTGGCCACCTGATCGCCGTCGACGAGCTGCCAAGCGAACCCTCGCGCCCGGCAGGACAGGAGGCACATATGGCGCTGCGTGAAACCGAGGCTGCCATCGCCCGGCTGCCCGAGGACCAGCGCCGCGCTCTGTTGCTTGTGGCGCTTGATGGCGCCACATTCGACGAGGCCGCGACCATGCTCGACATTCCGCGCGGTACGCTGATGTCACGGCTGGCCCGGGCCCGCGCCAGCCTGCGCACCATGACCGGCCGCGGCGGCGCAACGTCCGCCGCGCCGAAACCAACGGGAAGACCCAACCGATGACCACCCATCCCGACACCCCGCTGAGCGATGATGAGCTGCTCGCCTATCACCACGGCGAACTGGACGAGACCGCCCGTGCCGCGCTGACCGAGCGGATCGCAGCCGACCCCACGGCACAGACACGGCTCGCCGACTGGGCGCAGCAGGACGAGGAATTGCGGATGCTCTTCTCCGAACCGGAGGAGCCCACGCCCGAGGCCCTGACCGATATTCTGCGCCGCCCCGCCCCTGCAACCGCGCCGCGCTCGCCCCTTCGCGCCCCGGCACGCGTGGCGGCAATGGTCGGTCTTCTGACACTTGGCGGGCTTGGCGGCTGGATCGGGCGCGGCGCGCTGGCTCCCATGACGACTGGCAATGATCTGGCACAGGCCGCGCTCAAGGCTCATGACACCTATGTGGTCGAGGTGGTGCACCCGGTCGAAGTGCCCGCCAGTCAGCGCGACCATCTGGAAAGCTGGATCTCAAAACGCGTCGGCGCCCCGCTGGTTCCACCCGACCTCGCGGCCTCCGGTTTTGCGCTGATGGGCGGCCGGGTTCTACCGTCCGAGAACGGAACGGCCGGGCTTTTCATGTACGAAAACGACGCTGGCACCCGGATCACCCTTTATATTGCCCCCCAGCATTCCGGCGGCGACAGCGCCTTCCGTTATGCCGGTGAAGGAGCAACACAAGGCCTTTACTGGCAGGATGGCCCGCTGGGCTATGCGGTGGTCGGCCAGATGCCACGTGATCACCTGCGCACACTGGCCGAGAAGGCCTATGATCAGCTGCTCTGACTTTTCGTGACCATATCGGCCAGCGAAAAGCGGTGTACGCAAGGGAGCAAGAAGGCCCCGTGCCCTAAAAGAAACTCTGCGGGTCGATATCGACGCTGAGGCGCAGATCGCCCTTTGGCCGCACCGGCGCGATCCAACGGGCGATGGCCTCTTGCAAGGGCGCGCCCTTGGCCGCCTTCACCAGAAGCCGCACCCGGTGGCGGCCCCGGACCCGGGCGATGGGCGCAGGGGCCGGGCCGAACAGCTGCGCGCCGATCTGGCGCAGGGCGCCATCGTTGCGCGCCAGCGTTTCGCCAAGATCAAAGACCTGCGCCAGATCCGATCCCGACAGGATGATCCCCGCCATACGGCCAAAGGGCGGCACCCCGGCGGCCTGCCGTTCAGCGGCCTCGGCGCGCCAAAAGGCTTCCTCATCCCCGGACAGGATCGCCCGGATCACCGGATGTTCGGGCTGAAAGGTCTGAAGCAGAGCCTCGCCTGGCTTTTCCGCCCGCCCGGCACGCCCCGCTACCTGCCGCATCAGCTGGAATGTCCGCTCTGCTGCGCGCAGGTCCGAGCCTTGCAGACCCAGATCGGCATCGATCACGCCCACCAGCGTCAGCAGAGGAAAGTTATGCCCCTTGGCCACCAATTGCGTGCCGAGGATGATATCCGCCTCTCCCGCCGCAATCTCCTCGATCCGCTGTTTCAGGGCGCGGGCCGAGCCGAACAGATCCGAGCTCAAGACCGCGATGCGCGCTTCGGGAAACAGCGCCGCTGCCTCCTCTCCCAGCCGTTCGATCCCGGGGCCAACCGGGGCCATCTTGCCCTCGACCTGACACGACGGGCAGACCTCGGGCACCGGTTTCGTCTCACCGCATTGGTGGCACATCAGCCGTTTCAGGAACCGGTGCTCCACCATGCGGCTGTCGCACTGATCGCAGGCCACCTGTGCGCCGCAGGCGCGGCAGATGGTCACCGGCGCAAATCCCCGCCGGTTGAGGAACAATAGCGACTGCTCCCCCCGCTCCAGCCGCGCCTTCATGGCGAATTTCAGCGTCGGAGAGATCCAGGTCGAGGGCAGCAGATCCTCGGCCCGCATATCCACCGCGCGCATCTCCGGCAGCACCGACGCGCCAAAGCGCGACGTCAGATCCAGCCGCTTGTATTTCCCGGCCTCCGCATTGGCCCAGGTTTCCAGGCTCGGCGTGGCCGAGGCCAGCACCACCTGCGCCGAACACATGGCCGCGCGCAGCACCGCCATGTCGCGGGCATTGTAAAGGACGCCATCCTCTTGCTTGTAAGAGGTGTCGTGTTCCTCATCGACGATGATGAGCCCAAGGTTCCGGTACGGCAGGAAGAGCGCCGAGCGCGCGCCGATCACCAGCTGCGCCTTGCCCTGCCCCACCATGCGCCAGACCCGTCGGCGTTCGGTCATGGTGGCGCCGGAATGCCATTCCGCCGGGGTGGCGCCGAACCGCGCTTCGACCCGTTTCAGAAACTCCGCTGTCAGCGCGATCTCAGGCAATAGGACCAGCGCCTGCCGCCCGGCGCGCAAGGCCGCCGCCACCGCCTCCAGATAAACCTCGGTCTTGCCTGATCCGGTGACACCTTTCAGCAGCGTGGTGCCATAGGCGCCGCTTTTGACGCCCTCCTCCAGCGCCGCCGCCGCTGCCGCCTGATCGCCGGTCAGCTCCTTGCCGGGCAGATCGGGATCCAGATTTGGATAGGGCAGATCGCGCGGGGTTTCTTCCTCGCGCAGGGCGCCCTGTTTCACCAGCCCCTTGACCACCGACGGGGTCACGCCCGCCATATCGGCCAGTTCCTTGGGGGTGAAAGCCAGCCCACCAAATTCCTCCATCGCGTCTAAAACCCGGGCGCGGGCATCGGTCATGCGGTCCGGCTCTTGATCGCCCCGGCGCAGGATCTTGCGCATCGAGGGCGGATCGGACAGCCCCGGCGCCCGGCTCGCCAGCCGCAGCATCGCGGGCATCGGTGTCAGGGTGTAATCGGCGGCCTTTCCCAGAAAGGCGCGCATTTCGCTGCGCATCGGCGCCACATCCAGCACACGGGTCACGCTGCGCAGTTTCGACGAATCAAAATCGCCCGCGCCCGGCCCCCAGACCACGCCCAGCACCTTGCGCGGACCCAGCGGCACCTCGACATAGGCGCCGAGGAAACAACCGCCCTCGGGGGCGCGGTAATCCAGAAGCCGGTCAAGCGGCTGCGTGGTCAGCACCGCCACCCGCTCTCCTGCTTCGAAATGCTCCTGATCGCTCACCGCTACCTACCTTGTGCCCTTGCAAATTGTCCGTGCAAAGTGTCCCTGCAAAACCGCCGGGGCTTTTTAATGCCTCCCCCATGAGGTAAAGGCTAGCCCAATCAAGGCCAACCCACGCCAAAGGATTCCCGGATATGAAATTCTTCGTAGATACCGCCGAAATCGATGCCATTGCCGAACTCAATGACCTTGGCATGGTGGATGGCGTCACCACCAACCCCTCGCTGATCAAGAAATCCGGCCGTGACATCATCGAAGTCACCAAGGAAATCTGTGATCTGGTCGACGGTCCCGTTTCCGCCGAAGTGACGGCCACCGATGCCGAAACCATGATCGCCGAAGGCCGCAAGCTGGTCGAAATCGCCGAGAATATCGCCGTCAAGGTGCCGCTGACCTGGGATGGCCTCAAGGCCTGCAAGGTGCTCAGCGACGACGGAAATATGGTCAACGTGACGCTGTGCTTCTCCGCCAATCAGGCACTTCTGGCGGCCAAGGCCGGTGCCAGCTTCATCTCTCCCTTCATCGGGCGTCTGGATGACATCAACCTCGATGGCATGGAGCTGATCGAGGACATCCGCACCATCTACGACAACTACGGGTTCGAGACCGAGATTCTCGCCGCCTCGATCCGCACCGTGAACCACGTGCTGGACTCTGCTCGCATCGGCGCCGACGTGATCACCGCACCTCCTGCCGTGATCAAATCCATGGTGAACCACCCGCTCACCGACAAGGGGCTTGATGCCTTCCTCGCCGACATCAAGGACGCAGGCATCAAGATCCTCTGATCCGGGGCCAATAATCCAACGACCCAAAGGCGCCCCATCCCGGGGCGCTTTTTTCTTGGCGTTTTCTGGTCCGGCGCAAACCGCCGGGTCAAGGGCCGCGCAGCGGTCGCGCCCCGCGCGATCCACCCTTGATGCGGCGCCTTTCAAAACACAATCGACAGGGCGCTTTGAGGGGGCAGAGCGCCCCCTCAAACGCTTCTCAGCAAACCTCAAAAGGTCCGCCAGGACCGCCACGCCGGGCAACAGCCCGGCGCCCGGCCCAACCAGCGAGGAGGCCTCCCATGGCGGCCCCGCAGTGGGCGGGAGCCTCCCGAGCCCCTTAATGCGGAGCTTCGGCGTTTTCCCACCAGAGACACATTTTTCACCCGCATCGCCCAAAACCCATGTTATAACCCGGTCAAAAGACCCCAAAGAGGTTCGAACATGAGCAGCAATACCGCCAAACTCGACGACGCCCTGCGCGCCGCGATTCTGGAGAAACCAGACGCGATCCTGGAGGATCAGAATCTGATGAACGCCCTCGTCAGCGCCAATGAACGCGCGATGGGCTCGAATATCGTGGATCTGCGCGGCATCGCCATGGAGCGGCTGGAGGCGCGACTGGATCGGCTGGAGGATACGCACCGTTCCGTCATCGCCGCGGCCTACGAAAACCTGTCCGGCACCAACCAGATCCACCGCGCGGTGCTGCGCCTGCTGGACCCCACCGATTTCACCGGTTTCCTGGCCAGCCTCAATCAGGAGATGGCCGAAATCCTGCGCGTCGATGCGCTGGCGCTGGTGCTGGAAACCCGGCAGGAGGACGGCAGCGCCGCCGCCGAACGTATCGGCGATGTGCTGAAAATCGTCTCGCCCGGCTATGTCGCCGACTATGCCGCCGCAGGCGGGCGCGGCGGGCCGGACCGTCAGGTCACCCTGCGCCAGCTGCAGACCGGCAGCGCCCGGATCTATGGCGGCAAGGCGGAGTGGATCCGCTCAGAAGCTTGCCTGAAGCTGGATCTGGGCAGCGGCCGCCTGCCCGGCATGCTGGTGCTCGGCTCTGAGGATCCGCATCAGTTCTCGCCGCAGCAGGGCACTGACCTGCTCGGCTTCTTCGCGGGCGTCTTTGAACGAACCATGCGCCGCTGGCTGTCATGAGCCTGATCTCCCCGGCCTGCCGCGACGCCCTGCAGCACTGGCTGGAGGGGCTTGCCGCGCTGGGGGGCGCCTCGGCCAATACGATCACCGCCTACCAGGGCGATGTCACCAGCTTCCTCGCCTTCATGACCAGCCATACCGGCGGCCCACAGGGGCTGGGGGCGCTGGCGCAGATCTCCACCGCCGACATGCGCGCCTGGATGGCCTCCGAGCGCAGCGCGGGCACCGGCTCGCGTTCACTGGCGCGCAAGCTGTCCTCGGTCAAAAGCTTCTATCGCTGGCTGGCGACACGCGAAGGGTTCGAGCCCACCGCGGTTCTTGCGGTGCGGGCACCGAAGTTCCAGAAAAAACTGCCCCGCCCGCTGGCGCAGGACGCTGCCCGCGCCGTCATCGAGACGGTCGAGCAGCAATCCAGCAACGACTGGGTCGCCGCCCGCGACGTGGCGGTCGTGACCCTGCTTTACGGCTGCGGCTTGCGCATTTCCGAGGCGCTCAGCCTCACCGGCGGCGATGCGCCGCTGCCACAGGTCCTGCGGATCAAGGGCAAGGGCGAAAAGGAACGGGTGGTGCCTGTGATCGCCGCCGCCCGCGATGCCGTGGATCGCTATCTTGACCTCTGCCCGCATCCGCAGATGCAGGACGCACCGCTGTTTCGCGGCCAGCGCGGCGGTGCCCTCAATCCCCGCCAGATCCAGGGGGTCATGGCGAGAACCCGCGCCCAGCTGGGCCTGCCTGCCTCGGCCACGCCCCACGCGCTGCGGCACAGTTTTGCCACCCACCTGCTGGAGGCCGGAGGCGATCTGCGCGCCATTCAGGAGCTTCTGGGCCATGCCTCGCTTTCCACCACGCAGGCCTACACGGCGGTGGATACGGCGCATCTGATGGAAGTCTACAACCGCGCCCATCCCAAGGCCTGATCTCAGACCGAAAGGCCCCTCAGCGTCGCTGGAAGACAGCCCAGGTAAAGGGTTGCTCGGCGCCGCCCGGTGTCTGGTGTACTTCTCGCCAGTGGTGCAACAGGGTGAACGCGTCCCCCAGCTCCTGCGCCAGCCCTTCGGCGGAATATCTGCGCACCGGCAGGCCGCTGCATGTCTCCGGCCCGTCCGGCGCAAAGGTTGCAAGGATCATATGCCCGCCGGAACGCACTCCAATCCGCAAAGCAGCCACATAGGCGGCACGGTCGGCCGCGTTGGTCAGAAAGTGGAACACCGCCCGATCGTGCCAGATCCCATAGGCGCGCGGCGGCACCCATTCGGTGATATTGGCGGCGATGCGCGCAACCTCCGGCGCCCGGTCTCCCAGCCGCTGTGCCTGTACCGCCAAAGCAGCGTTGGAAATATCCAGAACCGTCAGATCCCGCCAGCCACGTTCCAGCAGAACCGCCGCCAGATCCGAAGCGCCACCCCCGACATCCAGAAACGGCTGATCCTGCGCGCCGATCAGATCAATAGCCTTCAGCGAAGCCTTGGGATACGCCTGATACCAGCTGACTCTCGTCGGCGCCTTGCTCTCATAGACGGCGTTCCAATGTGCGCTCTGGTCTGGCATCACGCTCCTCCTTCAGACGCTCCCCGTGCCGGAGCATATCTGGCCAGCACATTAGACATGCGATTATCAGAATGCAAAACAACCACGCGGCACACCGCCGGGTGAGGCAGGCGTTCCGGCGCGCGGAATCAATAAAATGCAATATATTCCGAAGCCTGCCGACAACCTCTCCTTAACCGCGTTCAGAGTTGATAGGGACAAACCCGCTCCAGAAAGGATGCCCTATGTATCACGACCCCAATTTCTGTTTTGGCCAGGCTCCCGCTGCACCGGCGGCGCCCGTTTCTCAGATCCGCCTCCCCCGCTCCATTCCTGTTTCGCATTGGCCCTTCCCCGGCTCCATCCCCGGCGTCGTAAGGGAAATGCTGTATATGTCCGATGATGGTGCCGCCTTTGATGCGGCCGTGGAAAACGCGCCCCATATCAGCAAAACGCTGCACTGAACCCTTGCGGGCCGAGGGCAAATTCGCCATCACGGGTGAATGAAACCTCAGATCCGCGCCATTCTCGTTCATCTTCTAACCGCCACCGGCGCCGTCTTTGCCATTCTGGCAATGCTGGCGGCAGCCGATGCCAAGTGGAGCCTGATGTTCCTGTGGCTGGTGGTGGCCTTTGCGGTGGACGGTGTGGATGGCCCCCTGGCGCGGCATTATCACGTAAAACGCTACGCGCCGCAGTTTGACGGGGTCCTGCTGGATCTAATCATCGATTACCTGACCTATGTCTTCATCCCGGCTTTTGCCCTGTTTAAATCCGGGCTGATGGCAGGCTGGACCGGCTGGTTCGCCATTATCGTCATCACCTTTGCCAGCGCGATGTATTTTGCTGACACCCGGATGAAGACAAAGGACAACTCCTTTTCCGGCTTCCCCGGCTGCTGGAACATGCTGGTGCTGGTGATCTTTGCGCTGGAGCCGAGCCACTGGACCAGCCTGGCGCTGGTGACGTTGCTCTCCATCGCGATGTTCCTGCCGCTGAAGTTCATTCATCCGGTCCGCACCCAGCGCTGGCGCCGCATTTCGCTGCCGGTGGCGCTGGTCTGGACCGCGCTGGCAGGCTATGCGGCCTGGATCGATTTCCATCCCGAAAGCTGGGCCCACTGGGGGCTGATCGTGACCTCGGTCTACCTGCTTTTCGTCGGAATCGTGCAGCAGATCTTCCCGCCCAAACGCGCCTGAGCCTGCTGCAGACGCAACCACGTGCGACAAAACCGGCCTGAAACCAGTAGCTTCTGAATACGTCTCAAAGCCGTCTCAAATGCGAGGCACTATGGCTTCCCTAGGGTAAGCCTGCCTTAAATTCTGATCGTCAGGATCGATGGAGCATCCTTTGCACCGGGGGTGCGTTCCAATCGTTCAGGAGATCATACCATGAATTCGATCCATGCCCCCGGCGGCCTGTCATCCGCCCATCACGCCCACTCTGCGCCCCGGCAGTTCACCCCGCCCGGACAGTCGGACCAGCCGGACCGCGTTGGTCCGCCCGATCATGCCAAGGCCTGGGGCTGGCGCGCCAAGCAGGCCGCTGAAACGCCCGCAGAGCCTCCGGCAGAAACCACACCACCCAAGGGTGTCAATGCGGTGCTGAGCGGCAGCTTTGGCGAAATTTCCATCCGGATTGAAGACCTCGGCGGCGCATTCGACATCGAGGTCACCCGCGAGGACGGCGGGCTGAATGTCGCGACAGACAGCGGCACCGGCGGCGGTGAGATCAGGATTAACTTCGAGAACGGCGAACACGGCGGCCTTGTGGCCCTGTTTGAAACCAATGAAGCGGGCGAGATCACCGTTTCGGTGAGCAATGTCAGCGACAGCGATCCGGCGACCGAGGTCGCGGTCAGCCCGCTTGAGGCCCCCGAAGAGGCAGAGCCCGCGCAGGCGGACACCAGCCTTGCAGAGACCAGCGGCGCAGATATGGAAACCGTCGTTCTGGGTCTGGCCGCAGGCGATCCTGCCCCAACCGGCACCGGCGCCATGTCAGAGTATGACAAGGCGAAAGCATTGTTTTCCTGAACAGCGCTTCAGACGTCTCGCCTGACGGACAAATCTTAGAGCGTGTCGCGTTTAATCGGTTTTGTATCCTGCGGCCTTGAAGAAGTTGTAGCATTCCTCGTC